>DASTLM010000357.1:0-3961 GCA_035714945.1 Dehalococcoidia bacterium
CTTGTTGAGATTGAGGCTTGGGCTCAGGGGATCGAAGTAATGCATACCCGCATTGCCGGACGGTTTCGTCGGCCCGAGCCGAGGCGGAGAGTGTTGACTTACCTGAAGGGGTTGCTCAGTCCCGTGGAGCGTAGGAACGGCTGGCAACTGGCTGAGCACGCAGGGGACTCAAGGCCCGATGGAGTACAAAGGCTACTGGCCACCGCTAATTGGGACGCCGACCTGGTCCGGGACGATTTACAGCGCTATGTCATCGAGCATCTGGGACATCCGCAAGGGGTGCTGGTGATGGATGAAACCGGCTTCCTGAAAGGGGAAAAGGGGGCGGGTTGAACTGGAGGGAAGGGCTGATACCCCTGACGGTTCCCGAAGTGCGACGGTTAATATATCGGCCGGTTTGGATGCCCGCCCGCCAGGTGGACTTGGTTGTGGGCTGGTCTTATTGGAGACGGCAGCATCAAGCTAGAGCAAAACGCTGCCACTACCAACGCCGCCTGAAACTTCTAACATCCGAAGTGCGACTGTAGTACTAGTTAAACATTAGTGCTACTTTGGAAAATAAAACAGGGTGGCCACTGACCACCCTTGTGGGTGTGTAGTCTCCTTATTGGGAGGCTTGCATCTCTTTGAGGCGCTCCATGATCCACATGCGGATCATCACAGTAGGGCCGATGCCCTTCTCCCTAGCCAGGGTGCGGAGCGTTTGGAGGGTTTTAGGATCAAGGCGGATGGTAATTCCTTCTGAGAGGTTCTTGGCAACACGGACTCGGACGGGTTTGAACTCGTCCTCAAAGTCGGCGGTGTCGTGAGTGTCCCAGAATTCAGCTTCCTCCTGGTAGTTAGCAAATTCTGGGATACGGCTTGGTGTTGGCTGCTTCTCTGTCATGGTGTTGTATCTCCTGAAACCTCTTGGTATCGGCGCCGCTCCCTACGGCTGGCGGGGCGGGCGGTTACTACGTAATAGATGTCATTTCCCTCATGGGCAAGGATGACGGTGAGCATCCTTCCTGTGCTGGTTGGTCCCACCACCCGGAGTCTCTCACGATAGGTGTCGCTGAACATTGGCGTGCCGTGGCAGACATCCTCCACCTCAGTAGGGGCAACCTGGTGACGGGCGATGTGTCCTACGTTCCAGGCATTCCCAGGCATTCCCAGGCATTCCCAGGCATTCCATCAAAGAAGGCGGATATAAGGCATAGTGGAGTGTAATGCAAGGCGTTACATTATTCAATATAGGGTATCCAGGAATGGTGTCAAGGTCACGGGTGAGGCGTTTGGAAGCTCTTGGATACGAGGTCAGTCTGACCCCAACACCCGCCTAAGGAACTACTCGCCCAACCTATTTTCGAGGTAGTTACATCTTTTCAACTCATCCGCAGCATTGGAACAGGTTGCGGTCCGGTCCGCGTTGATTGCCCCATTGACTATCCGAGGGGAGACACCAGATTCAGCAACCACCAGATTAGCCCTGGCGCTTATCGAATGGTAAAATGCCCTGAATCTGTTTAGACTGAGCCAGGTCAATCTCCAGTTTTCGAATCAGGGTGAGGCGGTCAAGGCGAGGCTATGAAGTACGACGTCATAATCGTGGGGGCCGGGTCGGCGGGCTGCGTGCTGGCGGCCCGATTATCGGAAGAGGCCAGCCGTTCGGTGCTGCTGCTGGAGGCGGGCCCCGATTATCCGGACCCGGACCAGATGCCCGACGAGATCAAGTACGACTGCAATCAGGCGGCATCGGCGGCCGGCGCCCCCCACAACTGGTCCTTCGTCGGTTCGGCAACTCCGCAGCAGGAAAAGCTGGCCGCGGTAGCCCGGGGGCGGGTGGTCGGAGGCACCAGTGCCATCAACCACCAGATTTTTCTGCGGGGCGTGCCCGAAGATTATGACAACTGGGCCGCCCGGGGCAACGATGAATGGTCCTACCTGAAGGTCCTGCCTTACTTCAGAAAATTGGAGACCGACACCGACATCCGGGACGATTTCCACGGCTCCCAGGGGCCGATCCCGGTACGGCGCCACCCCCGGGAGTCCTGGCTGCCGCTGCATGCCGCCTTTTACCGAGCCTGCGTTGACGCCGGTTTCCCGGAAGACCCAGACTGCAACCACCCGGATTCGGGAGGAGTGGGCGCAATACCCCTCAATAACCCCGGCGGCGTCCGTATGAGCACCGCCCTGACCTACCTGCACTCCTGCCGCCACCGTCTCAACCTGACCATCAAAGCCAACGTGCTGGTCCGGCGCGTCCTGTTCGAGGGCCGGCGGGCGTATGGTCTGGCGGTGGAGAGCTGCGGCCAGTCTTTCGTGGTCGAAGGTGAAGAGATAGTCCTGAGCGCCGGGGCGGTACAGTCGCCCCAATTGCTGATGCTGTCCGGGGTAGGCCCGGCGGAGCACCTGCGCAGCCTGGGCATTCCCGTGATGCATGACTTGCCCGGCGTCGGCCAGCACTTGAAAAACCACCCCTCGGCGTCGATACGGTTCCGGCCGCATCCCGGTCTGACGCTGGCCCCGGACTCTCCCCGCAACCAGTTGGTGTTGCGTTTCGCGCCGGCCGGCTCTCCCACCCGCAACGACGTCCAGGTGCAGCCCACCACATCGACGCCCATTGGTCAAAAAGAGATCGACGTTCGCATCGGGTGCCGCCTGGAGTTGCCGGACAGCGCCGGGACCCTGACGCTGGAATCCGCCGACCCGGACGTTCAGCCCAGACTGGACTACCGGTTCCTGTCGGAGCCCTGGGACCGGGAACGTTTGCGCGACGCAGTGCGGACCGTGGTGAGACTGTTTGAGCACCCGTCCTTTGAGGGCATCATCGGTGAACGCATCTCCCCGACTGACGACACCCTGGCTTCGGACGAAAAGTTGGACCGGTGGCTGCAGCACACGGTGAGCATCGCCGGTCACACCTCCTGCACCTGCCGGATGGGGCCGTCCAGTGACCCGGCGGCGGTGGTTGACCAGTACTGCCGGGTGCACGGCCTGTCCGGCCTGCGGGTGGTGGACGCTTCGGTAATGCCCGAGGTCATCCGCGCCAACACCAATGCCACGGCCATAATGATTGGGGAACGGGCCGCGGACCTGATCCGCCAGGGGTTTTAAGAGCAGGCAACCCGGGTTGGCGGTCCACCGTTATTATCGGCCCCGCCTGACCCGAGATCCGGCGCGGTGCCGCCGTTTGAGGTTCCCCAACCGGCATGTGTTCAGGCAGTGGCCCGGTGCCGTGGGCCTGCCGATAGTCAAATCAGTCTTCAACGAGCGGTCCTGCGGCTTTCAGTCCGACGGCGACCGACTTGGCCCAGCGAGACGGGCGTCCGCTGGTATCTCAAACGGGCGACTACTATTACAACGACGGCTTGTAGATTCGAGTATCTGCTCTGTGCTCAGGAGTCCCCTACAATAGGATCGGTTCAACAGCCACTTGAGAGACATCCGTCACCCGAAATCGTTACTCGTCGTTGTAATACTACTGCCAGGTCGAGAAAATAGCCGATCGACTTCGTACCATGACTTGTCGTGCCTTGGGGACAGATACACACATTTTCGGTCTGCCAAGCCTTATTTGCGCCGTGACATGGACGGTTCAGGACAATGTGCGGTGCCCGGGGCCAACCGGGTCGTGTTGCCGCCGGCAGCAGCAACGCCCGCCGGGGCCAGACTTCATTATTTGTCGATTCATACCCCTCAATTTTCGCTATTTCATTGATGGACTTCGCTGATGGACATCGCTCATTGGCCGTAATTATCCGTAAAAACACCAATACATCCTGACCATTGTTTAGGGTGAGATTCCCGGACGATTTCCGTTTTCTGGCTGGATAAGCTACAATCAATACTCTTAATTCCCGGCTATCGGCAAATATTTGGCGAAATCCTTCGGCTGTCGGATCTCGCCCCCCAGGCCCCGGACGCAGCCTACCTGACAGGTGAAATGTAAACTTTGTCACTCGATTTATTAAAAGCCAAT
>DASTLM010000358.1:0-9468 GCA_035714945.1 Dehalococcoidia bacterium
GGGACGGCGGCAACTGGTGGATTCGCCAGAAGCCCCAACTGATGGCTGGCTTTGATTACCTGCGCAAGACCCCGGCCATTCGAGACCTGATTATTTCCGGAGGAGACCCGCTGACCGTCGACAATGACGGGCTGGAATGGATTCTGCAGCAGTTACGCAGCATTCCTCACCTGGAGATGATCCGCTTTGGCACCAGGTTCCCGGTGGTGTTGCCTCAGCGTATCGACGAAGGATTCTGCCGCATCTGCGACGAATACGGCCCTATCTGGCTGAACACCCACTTCAACCATCCCAACGAGGTCACGCCGGAGGCGACGCGGGCAGTACGGGAGCTATTGCGGGCGGGCGTACCGGTGAACAATCAGGCCGTCCTGCTGCGAGGCATTAACGATTCGGTGGAAACCCAGCTCCAGTTGAGCCATGCCTTGCTGAAGGCCCGGGTGCGACCTTATTACCTGTACCATGCCGACGAAGTCCGGGGCACCGAGCACCTCAGGACTCCGGTGGAGACCGGCATCAAGATCATCGAGGGCATGCGGGGCCATACCTCCGGCCTGGGTGTTCCCACCTTTGTGGTTGACGTTCCCGGAGGCGGCGGAAAAATACCGGTCAATCCCAACTACGTCCTGTCCTGGTCCGAAGACGAAATCGTGCTGCGAAACTACGAATGGAAGACCTTCCATTATCGTAATCCCCATCCAATTGGGAAAAAGGCAACAAAAGGCCGGAAGCAGGCAAGTCAGGTTTCGCCGAAAGCAACCGCCCGGGAAACAATTACTGGGGAAACAATTACTGGGGAAACAATAACTGGGGAAGCAATTGCTGTGAAGCCAATCCTCCAGAAATCGATCGACTCGGTTATGAAATCCAATGGGGCAAGCCCAGTCAAGCATCCCTCCCGCCCCCATAAGACGGCCAGATGACGCCGGTAGTCCATGACATTGCCCTGGCCGATTAGTCGGACCACTGGACGGCCCGCAACCGGGAACTTTGCGGGCCGTCGGGCCTGGTGTTTTCCGGCACCGGTGGTGCGGATTGAAGACTTCGCTCGGGCATCCCGATGGCTGGAGAGGGGTCCCGGTTGGCTCCAGGTCACCCGCAATCAGAGAATCGAGATACTGAGGGAATGGCGAAAATAACCTATGACATTGTGCTGGCGGACATCCATGAATACTTCAGCAGCCGGGTGATGGAGTTCTGCGCCCAGTTTGACCTGTCGTTTTTTCTGGCCGAGCCCTTCTGGGCGGAGGACTTACTGAAAAAGGTGCGGGCGGGAGAGCTATACGCCCGGGTATACATCGATTTTGCCTCCGATCACCGGGAGCCGGACAATCAGTATTTTGCCCTGGCGGAGGCGTTCAAAAAGCTGGGCTCGTACATGATCGACGACCCGGACCGGGTGGTGGTGGCCTCCGACAAAGGAATGTTTCACTTGGCCCTGTTAGAAAGTGGGGTGTCGGTGCCCGAGACGGTGATCGTAAAGCGCAGCGAGTTGGCCGGCTTCAGGATGACCGACGAGATCAAGGCCCGGGTCGGAGTCCCCTTTGTGGTCAAGCCGGGATGGGGTTCCGGGCGGTGGGGCGTCAACTTGTATGCCACTTCCAAAGATGACCTGCTCCGTTCGGCGGATGAAGTGACCTACTCCGATACTTTCCTGGTCCAGCAAAAAATTGTGCCCAAGAAACTGGAGGGCAAAACCGGATGGTTCCGGGCCTTCAATGTCTTTGAAGAGGTGATCATCTGCTGGTGGGACCCGCAGACGGGCAATTACCAACTGGTCTCTCCCCGGGAAATGGCCCGGTATAGTCTGAGTCCCCTGGCGGATATGGTCCGGGATATCCAGCGGATCTCAGGGGTGAATTTCTTCTCCACCGAGATCGCCAAGACCGAAGACAACCGGTTTCTGACCATCGACTACCTGAATACCGGCTGTGACATGCACGCCAAGTCTTTCTGGCCCTCGGGGCCCCCCGACGAAGTGGTCCGGCATATCGCCTGGGAAATGGTCGATCATGCCATGACCGTTGCCCGCGACCACCGGGGTCCCTTCGACGATGAATTGGATATGATCGACCAGGAGTGGGAGGCCCACCAGAATCACCTGCCTCCGGTCCAAGGCGCCGGATCAGGTGCCTGAATGGCTGGCCAATGTGGCGGCTTAACTTGGTGAAATAGGTGACGCTAAATTGGGGCTGCTGGTATTGCTGGCGCTGGCGGGGATCGCTGCAACCGGGATACTGGTAATAATCGGGGTATCAATCTGGGCCGCCCATGAATTGACCCTGACGGACCGGGTCCCAGTCCAGGGCCACCCCACCCAGTTCGGGTTGGAATACGACGATGTTACCTTTCCCAGCCGCCATGATAAGGTCCTCCTGCAAGGCTGGTATCTCCCGGCAACGCCCGACCAACGTTGTATTGTATTGATTCAAGGGCAGGCCCACCATCGGAACAGCCCTGGAATCCGGTCGCTGCGACTGGGTCGGGACCTGGTAGGTCGGGGCTATAGTGTCCTGCTCTTCGATTTTCGGGGCCGGGGCGAGTCTGGGGGGATGCGCGGCTCGGCTGGCGATCGAGAACAATGGGACGTACTGGGAGCTGTGGACTACGTCCTGGGCCGGGGGATTCCCATGGAACGCATTGGGCTGTTGGGATTTTCGCTGGGTGCGGCGGTGGCGCTCCTGGTGGCGGCCAAGGAGCCGAAGATTCCGGCCCTGGTGTGCGACAGCGGGTTTTTGGACTCCATGGTCGATTTGCGCCAGGTGCCGATTCTGTGGTTCCACCTACCTTCCTGGTTCGCCTTTACCATCGCAATGGCCGGCCGGATATTTTTTGAAGCCGACTTCAGCAAAGTCCGGCCGGCCAAGGTGGTGGAAAATATCTCTCAGCCCATTTTTTTCATCCACGGCGAGCACGATCCGGTGATCGCCTATAGTGAGAGCGCTGAGTTGCACCGCCTCTCCAACAATCCCCAGGACCAGCTCTGGCTGGCCCCGGAGACCGGTCACATCGCTGCCTACCGAAGGCAACCGGGAGAATACGTAGCCAGGGTAACGAGTTTTTTGGAGAAACATCTGGACTGATAACGGTCAATCCAGCGTTGACCCGGTCCTACCAGAGCTCATGCTTGCAATTGGGGAGCTTATTTGGTAACTTGACTATATAACAGATGATACGTTATACATGATAAAAATATCACATGGTCAGCCAAGAGGAAATTTGCCTGTGACAACCTGGAGTTTCGTCACTAACTATGGTCTCGTGTTGGGTCTGGTGGCGCAGTATCCCCAGATCACCGCCCGGGACATAGCAGCTCACATCGGCATCACCGAACGGACGGTGCTGCGGATCATTGCCGACCTGGAGTCCGAGGGATATCTGCAAAAGCGCCGAGAGGGACGGGTTAATTTATACGAGGTCGATCATGAACTGCCCCTGCGCCATTCTCAGCTACAGGACATAGCGGTGGGCCAACTGCTCAATATTCTTACCGCTATAACCAAGGTAGACGGGCCTTCAGCCAGGTCAGCCAGCCCGGAGCGCCCCGCAGTAACCCCGCCCGGTCAATAGCATCGACCGGGTCAGATTGTCCAGCAACGCCGTCCAACCCAAAAGCCTTCAGGATAAAGGCGTATTCCAGAGCTACTGCCTTCAGGCGGCCAAACCTTCCGGAAGCTCCACCATGGCCAGCCTCAAAGTCGATCCTGAGCAGCAGGAGGTTCTGGTCGGTCTTCAAATCGCGCAGACGGGCGGCCCATTTAGCTGGTTCCCAGTAGGTGGTCCTGGTATCGTTCAGGCCGCCAGTAATCAACATGTGGGGATAATCCTGGGCCTGGACGTTATCGTAGGGTGAATACGACTTGATGTATTCGTAGTATTCCTGATGGTTCGGGTTGCCCCACTCGCTATATTCCAGGCTGATCATCGGCAGCGTATGGTCCAGCATGGTGTTCAGAACGTCAACAAAAGGCACCCGGGCTACGATGGCCTTGAACAGTTCCGGCCGCCAATTGGCCGCCACCCCCATTACCAGCCCGCCGGCGCTGCCGCCCTCGGCAACGATGTTGCCGGCAGACGTATAGCCTCCGCGAATCAGGTGCTCGGCGCAATCAATGAAGTCGGTGAAGGTGTTCTTCTTCTGTAAAAGCTTGCCGTTGGCGTACCAGTCCCACCCCAACTCCATCCCGCCGCGCAGGTGAGCGATGGCGAAAACGAACCCCCGGTCGAGGAGGGCCAGCCGGTGGGAGTTGAAGTCGGCTTCCATCGCCCCGCCGTAGGAACCGTAACCGGACAGGTAGAGGGGCGACGCGCCATCAAGGGCCTGATCCTTCCGGTGCAGGACCGTAACCGGGATCCGGCTGCCATCCTGCCCGGGTGCCCAGAGCCGCCTGGTCACGTAGTTCTTGGAGTCAAATCCGCTCAAGACCTCGGTCTGGTGCAGAAGCCTTCGTTCCCGGGTGTTCATATCGTAGTCAAATACGGTGGGCGGAGTGGTCATGGAAGAATAGATAAACCGCAGCACATTGGTGTCCCATTCCCGCCCCGGTTGCAACCGAACGAAGTAGTCCTCTTCCTCAAAGCCGATGGTGTGGGCGTGGCCGCCGGTCAGGTCGATGACCTGTATCTGGGGCAGCCCGTCCTCCCGGTAGGAGATTGCCAGGTGGTCGCGGAAGGCCAGCATCCCGCGCAGCGGCCGCCCCGGTTGATGCGCCACGATGTCCCGCCAGTTCTCCGGTCCCGGCGAGGCCACCGGCGCCGCCGAGATCTGGAAGTCGTTGGCACCGTTCCCATTGTGAAGGATCAAGAACCGGTCGCCGTGGTCCGCCACATCGTACTCCAACCCATCCCGACGCGGTGCAATCAGGATCGGTTCACCCAACGGGTGGTCGGCGGCGAGATACCACCATTCCGACTTGTTGTTACCCCGGGCCACCAGATATATGAAGCGGCCGCTGGCCGACCTGATGGCCCGGAGATAGAACCCCGGGTCGGATTCGTGGCGCACTACCGGGTCAGCGGCGGGGTCGTCGCCCAGCTGATGCCGCAGAATTGCGGCCGGCCGGTGGCTCTCGTCCAGGATGTTGTAAAGGAAGGTCTGGCTATTGTTGGCCCATTCCAGCGCGTAGTAGGTGTTGGGAATGGTCTCCGGAAGTTCTTCACCGGTGACCAGATTAACGATGTGGATGGTATAGGTCTCTGACCCGTCGGTGTTGACCGAGTACGCCAGCCACTGGTGGTCTGGGCTGTTCTTGAATACTCCGATGCGCAAAAAAGTCCGGCCAGCGGCAAGCAGATTGGCGTCCAGCAGGATTTCCTCCGGGGCGTCCAGGCTCAAATAGCGGCGGCCGTAGACCGGATATTCGGAACCCTCTTCAAACCTGGTGTAATAATAGTAGTCGCCGTCCTTTTCCGGAACGCTGGAATCGTCCTCCTTCATCCGGCTGCGCATTTCAGTCAGCAGGGCCTCCTGCAAACCTTCAGTGGACTTCATAGTCGCTTCGGTGAATGCGTTTTCCGACCGCAGGTATTCCAGCGTATCGGTATCCTCCCGGTCCCGCAGCCAGAACCAGGGGTCAACCCGCACGTCTCCGTGCTGGGCTAGTTCCCGGTACTTCTTGGGAGCTCTGGGCGGCTGGAGGTTCATATGCGATTCCCGGTTGCGGCGCACCGCGGAGTTGGGTCCAACAATTCTCTGACCTGGGCCTGCGCCGGCGGTCAAGATGGGTGCCGAAAATATCCTGCCAGACATTATCCACCGCCCCAGGGCAAAGCGCCAGATGCCGTATCTCCCAGATGCCGTATCTCAGGAAGGCGGGTCAATTAGACTTTCCACATCAACTTGCCAGCTCAGCTATCCAGCTCAATGGTGTTAACCATTGTCAGGGGGTGAAGGTGCGATAGTAGGGGCAGCCGGAAAAGTCAGCCCGCAGCGCCCGGCCATCGACCATTGTGTGGATGCGCAGGGTCTCCGGGGAGCGGCTGTCCTGGCCGATTCGGAAGCATTCCCCGGCGAGCGGAATTAGCGGCTCGACCAACCCCCAGGGCAGGACCAGGAATAAAGCGCCCTTCCGGATCACCACCCGAAAATTGGAAAGCTCGGGATTGCGCGTCCGGTAGTGTCCAGTGTAGGCTTCCCATTCCGCGGGATATTCAAAGTGCCGGGGGCCAGAATAGCTCTGGTTGGTGTACCACCGGACGCCGTGAAAGGCTTCCACCACCTTTCCTCCTACTCGCTGGAACTCCAGCAAGAAAAGCGCGAAATCCGGGTGGGCGACATAGAAGGCGTCGGCGTTGCGCCGCTCCAGAGCAATCCACTGGCCAGCATGGTGCAACAGCAGCTGGCCGTTCTCAACAGTCAGGTGGAGCACTTCATCCCCGCAGTGGAAACTTCCGGTATAGTCTGCCGCATTTGGGATGGAGGCCGGGTCATTTGGCGAAGGCAGCCGCGGAAGGTCCCGTCCCTGGTGGGCGTCCCGCAGGGCCGTCATGGCATTGATGGTCGTCGCTTCCACCGTATCGGACTCCTCCATTTTGTTTACCAGGGATACCACGCCCAGGCCAGCTTCCAGATCTACTATGATGAAGTTGTTGTATCCGGTAGTGGCTCCCCCGTGACCGACGTAGGTGTGACCATCGATGGGATACAACGCCAGGGCATAGGAATAGTGGTCGTTGCCCGTTCCCATCTCCGGTTCTATCAGCAGTTTGAAGCTCTCCTCAGACAGAATGGCTCCCCGGGGCCCCTTGCCCCGGTTCAACAGCATCCGCAGGTAGATGGCGGCATCTCCCACGGTGGATAGCTGGCAGCCGTCGGCGGTGGCGTACTCGGACCAGAGGGCGGGAGCCAGGTCATATGTGGGGTGCTGCGGCCGGTCGTCGTAGAAACCTCGATAACCGACGGTCGATATTTTGCGGGTGTCAAATGTAACCGCCGAGTAGCTGTGGGACATCCCCAGGGGGTCAAGGACACGAGACTGTATAATCTGGGGATAGGTCTGCCCGGTAAGTCGCTCCAACAGGAATCCCAGGACCTTATAGCCCACGCTGGAGTAATGCCAGCGTACACCGGGCGGGGCGCTGGTCTCACTCTGCCGCAAGGCCCAGCAATCGTACAACCCGTAGGGAGCTTGCTCGGTGCCGCGGATGATACCCGCCGAGTGGCGCATCAGGTGATGCGGAGTTATGGGTGGGAATTGGGACCTGACTTCAAACCAGGGCAGGTACCGGGACACGGGCGCATGCAGGTCCAGGATGCCCGCCTCGCGCAACTGCAGCAAGGCGATGCAGGTAAAGGACTTTCCAATGGACCCGGTCTCAAACAACGACTCCGGGGTAATTGGGACTCTGGCCGGTACATCGGCAAAGCCGTAGGTGGCGACCCAGCGCAGCTTCTCCCGGTCGGTGACTGCGATGGCCCAGCCGGGCAGGTTCGCCTGTGTCATCCGCAGCTTGACCAGTTGATCGATATAACCAAACGCCTGATCCAGGCTGGGCAAGGAAAGCTCCTTTAAGGAATGCTCCTTTTCGGTGGTCACGGTTTGCATTCTTGAAGGCAGGTCTTCGTTATCGGCGGGAAGCACCTCAGGGCGTAAACGCGCGGTAATAGGGGCAGCCGCAATAATCAGCCAGCTGCGCCCGGTCGGTAACCGCAATCGTCAAGCCCGGGGCGTTGAACTCTTTAGCCCACTGCTGGATGTAGCGGTCAATTGGTTGAAGACTTACCTGAAGGTCCAATATGGGACGCTCCTGTCGAGGTCAAACCGAATATCTTCCAGGGAACTACTCGGGCAACGCCGGCTGATGGGTTGCACCCGTCCCGAAGGGGGTCAAAACCTGTTTGATCCAGGGCACCAGGTCTTCCAGGACCACCTGGCCGACCTCGTGCCTCATCGGGTACTCGTTATAGGTCGGGGAATACTCCTGGGATTCCAGGAATGCCCGTGCCGTTTGAGCGTCTCGAAGCGGAATGTACTGGTCGTTGATGCCGTGGGCAATAAAGATGGGCTGGGTGCGCTGGACGGGTAAGCGTTCTCGGAGAGCACTGGCTTCGGGCAGGTAGCCGCTGAGGGACGCCACGCCGGCGAAGGTATCGGGCCGGGGCAGGCCGCAGCGTAACGACAGACTGCCGCCCTGGGAGAATCCCATAAGCAGGATCCGCTGGGGCTTTACCTGGTATCGCTCGGTCACTTCCGCGAAGAATGGTTCCAGCCGCTCCGCCGCTGCTGCCTCTTCCTCTTCCACCTCCGCTGGCGACGAACCCGGGCTGCTCCAGCCGTAGGCGATCTTACCCGACCGCACCGGAAAGGAAATCGGTGCGTTGGGACAGGCGTAGATGTAGCCTGCGCGGCTGATGCTCGGGGCCAACCGGGCAATCTCCTGCATGCTGGAGGCGTAGCCGTGGATCATAACCACCATGGGGTAGTCCCCATCGGGTTGGTAATTGTCAGGTTCGATGGCCGTGTGGGAAAGACCATTCCCCGGGAACTCCCGCGCCTTCATAAAACGTGTAGCTGGAGACTGTCGCCCTCAGGCGGCAGAGGAAAGCTACAATCCTCCTTTTACCAGGTTGCAAAATGTATTAGTGTATCCTGCGTGCCAAGACACTCCCTACCCATTTTATCAAATCGCGCCGTAAGACCCCTGCTTTCACGTTCAAGCTTTCAAGCATGGGAATATAAGGCGCACCCCGGTTTGTGCTATAATCCGTGGGCTCTGGGACTACCGAGCCTGGGCTTGGACTGGCCCGAGAAGCCCCTGGCTTCAGCCATGGGGAGTAGTCACCACCGGGGACCGGACTGGAACTCAGCGACCAGTTCAATGTTGTAAATGTATAACCCTGGGAATGGAATATCTGCAACAACTCCTCAAAGATTTCCCACTGGTTTTCTTGCCCTTGCTGGTGGCAATGGACCCCCTGGGGATTCTACCCTTTCTGGTCCCCTTTCTAAGCTCGCTCCAGCCCGGTCGACGGTTACGGGTAATTAACATTGCCGCCGTTACTGGCCTGGCCATCGGGCTGCTCTTTCTGGGACTGGGCCGGGCGATATTCGTGGTTCTGGGGATAACCGTCGCTGATTTTGTGATTGCCGGCGGCCTGGTACTCCTGATTATTTCTTTAAAGGAGTTGGTATCAGCATCCACTGGTGAAGCCCGGCCTTCCCCCAACGAACTGGTGGCCGTGGTTCCCATAGGCACACCCCTGCTAGTGGGTCCAGCGACGATATCCCTGCTCATAGTCTTGAGCGGTCTTTTTAGTGTGTGGTTGGTAGTGGTCGCCTTTCTGGCCAACGTGCTTTTAGCCTGGCTGGTCTTTTCTCAGTCCAGTCACATCTCCCGTTTCCTGGGACAGGGCGGTCTGCAGGCGTTTTCAAAGGTGGCTTACTTGCTGCTAGCCGCCATCGCCGTCCAGTTGATACGCGGTGGGCTCACGGAAATCCTGCAGGATATGCAATAGGACAACGCCAGAGC
>DASTLM010000359.1:0-2922 GCA_035714945.1 Dehalococcoidia bacterium
ACTGGCCAATGCTGAACAATGTCTACCGGGAGTTCATTCCCAACCCGCCCTGCCGGGCCGTGATCGGCACCACCGGGCTGGCCCAGAAGCCCCTGGCAATTGAAATAGTAGAGTGCATCGCCTATCGAGTCTCCACCTGAACCGGCAGAGGTTGGCGATGGCTTCCCATTCTTGTGACGCGTCGATCTTATAATCTAGAGCGTGTTAGGAACTACATATGGCTGCACGTGACGAAATACCGTTCGCCCTGAGCCTGTCGAAGTGGCTCACCACGAACGGGCCTCAGGACACGGCCCCACAGAAGGGGTGACACACGGAAAGTTCATAACACCCTCTAAGGAGGTTAGGACATGGCTGAGCTAACTTTGGCATACAAGGTCCGAAGCTATAGCACCGGCACCCCAGGACGGGCTATCTGCAACTCTCGTAACCACCATTGGGTAGCCGACGGCACCGGCGGCGATGAAGTTGGGGCGGGGGAACTCTTCCTCTCCGGTATCACAGCCTGCGCTGTCAACATGGTGGAAAGAATCGCCCAGGATGACCGGATTCCCCTGGACTGGATGGACGTGAGCGTGGAAGCCTATCGAGACCCGGAGAAGGTCCCAGGAGAACGGACCGTTTACGACGATATCCGCATCCATTTTCAGATGTGGGGAGTCGACGACGACCAGGGTCATCAATTGGTGGAAACCTGGAAACGCCGTTGACCGCTGTACGGCTCGGTCGCCGTGGCGACCCCCAGTACCAGCGTGACGGCGGAGATTCGTTCCGGGTCCCACCGGAGTTAATCCCCGGCAGCAGGGAAAGGTTGCCGGCTCTGGCGCTCTCAACTGCGCATCATTGGGAAACCTGTCCTGCAATGATAACGAACGCTACACCCTTCGACGCAGGCTCGGAGCTGGTGAACAATTCACTCTGCGTTCGTCGCTCCGGAGAAAGCCGGAGCCCAGGAGGCGATGTTCACAGATTACGTTCGCATAACACCTGATGTTCTCTGGATTCCGGCGTATGCCGGAATGACGGCGATGCACCGTCCCATTTATTCACTAGCTCTCAGGCCAAGGGGGTTAGCGGCGCCCGTTGCGGGCCCGCCGGACCACTGTTTTTGCAGCGGGGTTATTAAGGATCGGTATGCTGTATGGGCAACCCGCATAATTTCCGTGATTTGCTTCAATCCGTGATTGGTTCCAAAAGGAGGAATGTCTAGTGGATAACCTATTGCTGGCGCGGCTTCAAAGGCTAATCGACGCCCAGTCAATTCTCAACCATCCTTTCTACCAAGCCTGGCAAGCTGGAGAGCTTACCATTGATGACTTGAGGATTTACGCCAGGCAATACTACTTCTTTGAGGCCAGCTTTCCCCGGTTCCTGAGCGCCATCCACTCCCGGTGTCCCGACCGGGAGGTTCGCCAGAGCATCCTAGATAACCTCTGGGATGAAGAG
Organism: Dehalococcoidia bacterium; assembly: GCA_035714945.1. Taxonomy (GTDB): domain Bacteria; phylum Chloroflexota; class Dehalococcoidia; order Lucifugimonadales; family UBA3495; genus Casp-Chloro-G3. Next base: position 1,447 of record DASTLM010000359.1, read on the forward strand.
CATGGCGAAGTAAACCATCGGGCCATGTGGCTGGACTTTTGCGCTGGTCTGGGTCTGGACCGGGACGAGGTAGAATTTTCACCAGTCCATCCCAGGACGCGGGCCCTGGTTGATGCCTACTCAGAAATTTGCGCCCAGAGTAGCTTTCAGGAAGGGCTGGCCGCCGTTTACGCTTACGAGGCCCAGGTCCCTCAGGTAGCCCTGGAGAAAATTCGGGGCCTCCGGGAGTTCTACGGCATCACCGACGCGCCATCCCTCAACTTTTTTGAGGTACACCATACCCTGGATGAGGACCACGCCCAAAAGGAATCGGAAGGCATCGCCAGCCAGACAGCTCCTGAGGAAGAACCGGCCGTAGAAGCCGCTCTTCAGGCTGCGCTGGACGCCTGGTGGGGGTTCCTGGACGGCGTAGAGGAAGCCCGAAGAGCCTGGTCGAACGCCGCTGATTAGGATGTTGTAATTATGTAGGCCCTGCCCGTTTGTTGGGTTGTCCGCTTGGCCAGGCGGGTTCAAGCCAGGTCATTAAAGTCCTTCGGGGCCGTATTCGGTGTCGGTATAATCTAGACACGTTCAGGAGGCGCCCATGCGTATTTGCTCCTTTCTTCCCAGCGCTACGGAAATAGTCTACGCCCTAGGTCTACAGGACCAGTTGTACGGGGTCACCTTCGAGTGTGATTACCCTCCCGATGCCAGGAAAAAGCCGGTTGTGGTCCGGAGTGTGTTTGATGACACCCAACCCACCAGCGGCGAAATCAACCAGATAATCTCCCAGCGATTGAAGGAAGGGCTGGGGATTTATGACATCGACCAGGAGGTCCTCCAGGCGGCTGAGCCAGACTTGTTGCTGACCCAGGCCATCTGTGAAGTTTGAGCCATTTCTTCTCGGCAGGTTGCCGAGGTCAGCGTTAGCCTGCCCAAGCAGCCCCAGGTAATGTCTCTGGACCCCCAGTACGTGGGAGACGTTCTGGAGGATATCCGGCGGCTGGGTAGGGCTACCGGCGCCGAAAAGCAGGCCGAAGCGATAACCGCCCGCCTGCAAGCCCGTATCGACGCCGTGACGGAGACGGCCGCTCAATCTGCAACCAGGCCCAAAGTGCTGCACCTGGAATGGGTGGACCCCTTGCTGTGCGGCGGCCACTGGGTGCCGGAGATGGTGGAAATGGCGGGAGGGGTCAACTGCTTTGGGGATAAGGAGACTGGTTCCTTCCCGCTGGAGTGGGCGGCGATTGTAGAAAGCCATCCCGAAGTGATCATCCTGATGCCTTGCGGCTTCGACGTGAAACGCGCCCTTAAGGATGCGCCTCTGCTTTCCCAGAAGGAGGGATGGGATTCCCTCCCGGCGGTGCGCAACAACCGGGTTTACGTAATCGACGCTGGAGCCTACACCAGCCGCTCCGGTCCCCGTCTGGTGGAGGGGTTAGAGATAATGGCGGAGATGATTCACCCGGAGTTGTTCTCGGGCCAGATACCGGAAGC
>DASTLM010000360.1:0-7153 GCA_035714945.1 Dehalococcoidia bacterium
CGCGAAGTAAACCCCAGTGATCCGGCTGCGAAAGACCAGGTAGCCCAGCCCGCCGCCCAGTACCGCCGGACCGATGAAGGTCATGGGAAAGGCGAACCAGGCAAACTGGAAGGGCCACCAGAAGAAGGGCAGTTGGTCCAACCCGCTCCAGAACATGAAGTCAGGTAGCTTGCCCGCCGACGCTTCCAGCTTGAGGAACATGGCCATGGAGTAGCCGCCCAGCCCGAAAAAGACCCCGTGACCCAGGCTCAGCATCCCTCCGTAGCCCCAGATCAGGTTCAAAGACATGGCCAGGATGGCAAAGGACAGGAACTTCCCCAGCAACCCGAGCCGGAAATCGGTGATCAACAGGGGGGCGATTATCAGGAGTGCCCCGATCAGCACCAGAGGTCCCCAACGGGACAAAATATCGAAAATGCCCGCCCTCACGCGGGTATTACCGGCTAGCTTCAAGCCGGGTTCGGCCGCCCGGGTCACCGGCTCCTCACTCTGGCCAGTCCGTCAGGCCGCCACTGCAGGAACAGAATGACCGCCGCGAAGACCAGGACCTTCCCGACCACGGCAGTGGTGCCAAACTCAAAAAGGGTGTTCAGCATCCCGATGATGAACGCCGCCAGTATCGTGCCGGGGATCTGTCCCAGTCCTCCCAGGATTACGACGATAAAGGCATCCACGATGTAGAAGGTGCCCAGGGACGGGCCAATCGGACCAACTAGCGTCAGGGCACATCCGGCGATTCCGGCCAGCCCGGACCCCACGGCAAAGGTCAGGGTATCTACTCGTCGAGTCGAAACCCCCAGGCTGGAGGCCATCTCCCGGTTCTGCATCACCGCCCGCATGCGGCGGCCTTCCCGGGTACGGTACATGTACCAGTAGAGGCCCAGAATACAGACAATGACCAGCCCAATGATGAAGACGCGCTTCATCGGCAGCAACAGGTCGGCGGTTACCGAGAGTCCGCCTCCCAACCACGGCGGCGCCACTACCTGCACGTTGGGTGCGCCAAAAATGGAGCGGGCCAACTGCTGCAAAAACAACCCGACGCCCCAGGTCGCCAGCAAGGTATCCAGGGGACGCCGATATAGGAAACGGATCACCGATTGCTCCACCAGGATGCCCACCATACCCGATACCAGGAATGACAGGGGTATGGCCACCAGAAAAGTAACCCCCGGAGAGGGGTCGCCGGTAAAATGTTGGGCAAGCCGTTGCAACGCATAGGGAGTGTAGGCCCCGATCATGATGAACTCCCCATGCGCCAGATTGATGACGTTCATCAGACCGAAATAGAGCGCCAGTCCCAGCGCGATCAGCAACAGGATCGAGCTCAGGCTGAGTCCATTGAAGAGCTGGGTCGCCCAGAGTTCCATAACGGACTAGGCCTCCGGGGCAATCCAGCCGGCTACTGCCCTCCACTGACTCGAACTACCAGGGGAGTGATCGGGAGGCCGGCCGCCGGGCAGTTCAATTGCTGCCGGCTGGCCCGGATGGGGGTGGTTGGCTGAAAGGCAGCTATGCCTCGAGATTTCCATCAGTCCAGGTATTCCAGTCCAGGTATTCCAGTCCAGGTATTCCTTATCGGTTTGAACCTTGGCAGCCCCCTGGGAGGAGGTTGCCCGGGAACACGGGGGAATCCCAGGAAGCTATGGCCCACCGGGATTCCCCCATATCTCTTCGGGTCTTCCACTATATCACAGGCAGGACTTCGGGAATAACTAGCTCGGTGCCCGTTCTCGGAGTCCCTCAGCCCATTCATAGGTGTCCAGATAGGGGTCGGGGACGACCGGTTGTCCGGAATTCCAGACTTCGTCGATCTGGCCATCGCTCCGGACCTTTCCAATGCGGACGGTCTTCGACACGTGCTGGTTCTCATCATGAATGGTTACCAATCCGCCCGGGGCCTGATACTGTAGGCCCTTGGCAGCCAGTTTGACCGCTGCCACATCGGTGGTACCAGCCTTCTCTACCGCCTTGGCCCAGAGGTAAACACCAAAGTAGCCGGCCTCAATCGGGTCGTCGGTGACCCGTTTTTCGCTGTATTTGGCCTTGAAGTCCTGGACAAATTTCACGTTCTCGGGGGTGTCGGTGGTCTGGAAATAGTTCCAGGCGACCAGGTGATCCAGCATGTTGTCGGCGCCGATGCCGGTTATCTCTTCCTCAGCCACGCTTACCGACAGCGTGGGCAGGTCCGCCGCGGTAATGCCCGCGTCCTTGAGTTGTTTGAAGAAGGCGACGTTGGAGTCGCCATTGAGGGTATTGAATACCACGTCCGGGTTGGCTTCTTGGATCTTGGAAATCACCGTGCTGTACTCGGTGTGGCCCAGGGGAGTGTATTCTTCGCCAACCGGCTCCAGGCCGGCGCCGGCCAGTTGCTGCGTGATGATCAGGTTAGAGGTGCGGGGGAATACGTAGTCCGAACCCAGCAGGTAGAACCTGGTCATGCCCTCCCCCAGCAGGTACTCCACGGCGGGCACAATCTGTTGATTGGTGGTGGCGCCGGTGTAGAAGATGTTGGGGGAAGATTCCAGGCCTTCGTACTGTACCGGGTAGAACAGCAGGCCATTGTTGGCTTCAAACACCGGGAGCATCGCCTTGCGGCTGGCGCTGGTCCAACCACCGAATACCACCGCGACCTGGTCACTCTGGAGCAGCTTTCGAGCTTTCTCGGCGAAGGTCGGCCAGTCGGAGGCCCCGTCTTCAACGATGACTTCCAACTGTTTGCCCAGGACGCCGCCATTGGCGTTAATTTCGGCGACCGCCATTTCAGTAGCGTCCTTCACCGCGGTCTCGGAAATGGACATGGTGCCGGATAGGGAATGCAATACTCCGATCTTGATCGTGTCGGAATCGGCGGAAGGCTGGCCGGAGTCGGCCGGGGCCTGACCGGAATCCGTGGCTGGTTCTGGAGCGGCGGAACTACACGCGGCCAGCGCCAGCAGCGACACCAGAAATATTCCCAGCATCCAGAGTTTGGTTGTGCCCTGCAGGCATGATGATGTAAATCTAAGCATCTTCGGGTCTCACTCCTCCTGGTTTTGTACTTCTAGTTTTGAACTTCTACCCTTTTCAATTACTCTGCCGGGCCCAGCATTATTGGGCTTCTTAACAATCAACTCCCAAATTAACTCCCATTAACTCCCAAATTAACTCCCAAATTAACTCCCATTAACTCCCATTAACTCCCATTAATTCCCTCGAATCGACAAATTGACCTGGCTGCCAGGCCGTCGGCAGGAGATGGTCTATTGGGGTTGCGCTGCGCAGGAACCAGAATAGTCTGAAGAGATTAACAGCGTATTTCTGGGATGTAACATTTGTGTTACACCGATCGGCAGCAAGCCAGGATTGGACCTGAGAATAATCCGGCAATCAATCACCTTCCGCCGTTTGCCGGATCCCGGCGGGCAACTGGCGGCGCTCCGGCGGGGTGATGGTGACCATCAACGCCGCCGCCAGCAGATACAGCCCCAGGATCAGCCACCAGGCCAAAATGTAGTCATCCCGCCAGTCTCGCAGATAGCCCACCAGCGGGGCGCCGATTCCCGCGCTGATCAGATTTATCGGCAATACGATTCCGCGGATGGAACCCAGGAAGGCCCGGCCGTAGTAGGCCGCGATAATATAGGAATGGACAATCATGCCTGCCCCCACCGAGAGGCCGAAGGTGATGGTGGAGCCAAAAAGAAACAACTGGTTGAGACCGGCAATCATCAACAGAATTGCCGCCACGAATCCCAGAAAAGATGCGGTGGCAATAAAACGGATTGGGAACCGGTCGGCCAGCCAACCCGCGATCAGGACCATGGTCGCGGCGCCCGCAGCGTCGGCAGCAAAGGCAAATGACACCACCTGGGGGTTGAAGCCCAGTTCAACCCAGTAGGGGATCCGGTGCACGCTGGCCCCGCCCTGGGCCAGCCCGGCGATGGCAAAAACCACCATCAGCCTCCACAAAGCGCCGGTATGGAGGGCTTCCCCCACCGTCCACTGCACCTCTGGCGTGTCAGATTCAGGATGGGGGCCAGGCCTCGCATTGGCTGGACGCACCGGGTCGCCGTCTACCGTCAAGCCCAGGTCCTCGGGTTGACGGCGCAAAAACAGCACGGCCAACGGCACCGACAGGGACGTGAAGATGATGGCCAGCACCACCCAGGCCCCGCGCCAGCCCAACCAATCAATCAACCACTGGGTGACCGGCAGCAAAATGACGCCGCCCGTCCCCAGTCCGGTGGCCGCTACCGCCAGGGCCTTGCCCCGATTACGACGGAACCACTTGGCCACCGGCACCGTGGTTACGATGCCGGTGGGGGCGGCCAGACCGGAAACTCCGATGAGGCCAAACAGCAGAATGACCTGCCAGGGCGCAGTGGTCCGGCTGACCAAAAACAGGCATATCCCGATCAGGGGCGCCGCGGCGGCGATGAAAAAGCGGGGTCCATAGCGGTCAATCAGGCGACCGACCAGAAAGCTGGAGCAGCTGGCGGAAACCCGCCTGGTCGTCTGCATCCAGCCGAACTCACTGCGCGACATGCCCAATGCCTGTCCCATAGGCAGGACAAAGAGGCCAAAGTTGAGGTTGCCCGTCGCCATAGTGGAGAAGTTAATCAGCCACATGGTCGCAACGATTACCCAGCCGTAGAAGATGCCTTTGGGAAGAACTTTTATGAAGTTAGCTCCGCTAACAACCGAATAACACGCGATCAAATGGACAGAGATTGCCAGTAGCGGCGCCCTTCCCGGCGGACGATTCTGCCGAATCCCGGCCTGGGCAGGTGTACGGCCGCCACGGTCAACTCTTCCTGCTCCATTCTGTCCACCAGCCAACGCCGGGTGGCCCCGGCCAGGGCAGGGTCAATGTCGGCCCGGGAACACCAGTCTACCTCGTGAATCTGCGCCGTATTGTGGAGTACGTCTCCCAACACCAGCCCGTGCTGGCCCTGGGAACTGATCATTATGCTCATATGACCGGGAGTGTGGCCCGGGGTCGGTATGGTGGTCAACTCGCTGGTCAGCGAGTATTCTCCCTCCATGAACTCAATGAGTCCCATCTCCGCCAGTGGCCAGACGCAGTCGGGAGCGTTCGGGAAGCGGGTCGCCACCAGGTCGGGATTGTGGCAGGCATCCCAGTCGGTCCGGCTCAGGTAGTAGCGGGCATTGGGAAAGGTGGGGACATATTTGCCGTTCTGGGACAGCAGGTTCCAGCCGACGTGGTCCCGGTGCAGGTGGGTCATCACCACCAGGTCCACATCGTCCGGACTGAGGGCATGGGCTTGAAAGTCGTGCATCAACTCACCCCAGGTAGCCTCCGGGGCATCGGCGGGCTTGGGGCCGAGACCGGTGTCGACCAGGATGTTCCGCCCGCCGGAGCGGATCAGGTACGAGGCCACGTTCAGGCTGACATTGCCTTCCGGGCTCAAGTGGTCCCGATAGGACCGCCAGTTCTCTCTGGGGACGGCCGGGAAGAAGTTGCACCGGTCAAACTCCAGAAGGCCGTCGGACAGGGCCGTAATTTCCACGTTGCCGATAGTGATACGATCCATAATTTCGTGTAGCTGGGGACTGTCTACTTTAGCTGACAGGGGAAAGCTACAACCCTCCTTTAACTGGATTGTCCGATGTGCTAGTGTATCCGCGTGCGAAGGCACCCCCTCGGGGGATAACGGTTCCCCGCACTTTAACAACCGAAGGTATCGGGTTCCGGGCAGAAACCGCTGTCCGGGTAAAACTTTCGGCGTCAGGTAAAAACCTGCGCTGTTGCGGCCTGGAATATCCAGGTCAGGGCTGTTGTCATGCAGCCAATGGTCCCGGTGGCGTGAGCCACCGAAGGACAAGCCGCCTGCTTTAGCTGGCGGTTCATGACAAACACGCTTCCCGCACCGCCCGGGAGACGGCCGACAGGCGTGGCAGGTTGGTGTCTTCGGAGCGGGCGCCGTTGGTAATGTAGGCCACCGCCAGGCCTAACTGGGGGTCGGCCCAGCCCACCGAAGTGGCCTGACCGCCGTGGCCAAAGCTGCTGCTGCCCGAGTTTACCACAACGCCCATGCGGGGGTCGTCCAACACCAGGCCCAGGGAACGGCGTTTGTGCAGTCCCAGGGAATGGTCCAGCCCTTCCACCTGAAGCCCGGTCACCTCAGCCACCGTCTCCGGCTTGAGCAGCCGGGTGCCGTCCAGGCAGCCCCCGCCAGACAGCATGGCGTAGAATCGGGCCAGGTCACGGGCGGTGGTGATGCCACCCCCCGCCGGATGCACCGACTGGTGGACCTCGGGCTGGTTGTAGGCCGGTATCGACACGGGACGGTCGCAGTCCTCCATGGCGTGGACCCGGGAGACCCGGTGCTCCAGGTCGGCGGGCAGACCAACGTAGGCGTCGTTCATGCCCAGCGGCCCGGTCACTTCCTCTCGCAGAAATTGGTTAAAGGGTCGGCCGTCGATGCGCCGCACCAGTTCTCCGATAATCCAGCCAAAGTTGCGGGGATGGTAGGCCATCACCTCGCCCGGCGCATACTCCGGCACCAGGTTTTCCATGGCCCGCACCACATAGTCCCAATCGCGCCATTTGTTCCAGGTCATGGAGCCGGGCGTTTCCGGGAACCCCCCTTGATGGGTGAGGACGTGCCGGACGGTTACCCCTGCTTTGCCGTTCCTGGCGAACTCGGGCCAGTGATTGGCCACCGGGTCGTCCCAGCCCAACTGGCCCCGTTCCCAGAGGATGTGCAGACAGATGGCCGCCAGGGGCTTGGTGGACGAGTAGAGAATGAACATGGTGTCGCAGGCCACCGGCCTTTGCGACTCTCGATCGGCCAGGCCGCCAAAGAGGTCCAGCACCAACTGCCCGTGGCGGTAGACCGCCAGCCCGGCCCCGGGATGCAAGCCCTGCTCCAATTGGCGGTGGAACAGTTCTTCAACCCGGCCCAGGGCCTGTGGGTCCATCTGGACGCTATCGGCGGTTACTACCATGCGAGCTACATCCTTGAGCTACTTCCCGGCTGGTTTGGCTGGGCCTATCTGGATCGAATCCTAGTCCGCTGGGGCGGACACCCGGGCCTGGGCTTTGAACCTGGGCAGCACATCCTGCCCGAACCATTCCAACTGTTCCAGGGTAGCCTTCAGGGGCATCCCCATGTTGGTGACGCCGATGTTGATCTCTTCCAAACCG
>DASTLM010000361.1:0-2281 GCA_035714945.1 Dehalococcoidia bacterium
TGGTCGCCAGCCGTTGCTGGTGATGGTGTGGCCTACGTAGCCACCCAAGAGGGCAAGCTGAAAGCCTTGATTGACGATGGTACTGGCGTGGTTAGTGTCAAGTGGAATTTTCCTGCTGGCGAAGAAGTGCTGGGCGGTGCATTCAACAGCCCGGTGGTGGGTAAAGAACTGATCTATGTTGCCGCGGTGGACGGGAATCTTTACGCGGTTGACAAGGAAAGCGGCACCATCGGCCCAAAGGGATGGAAATCATCCCTGGTGCAAGATGCGGAGCACCAGCATCTGGTGTCCGGACCCGTCGTTGACGCGGACGAGAGTACCATATTGGTTGGTTCAGATGATCAGCACCTGTATGCCATCGACGCCGCCAGGGGTGAGGAAAAATGGAAATTCAAGGCCGGAGATAAGATCTGGTCTACTCCCGTGATTGCCAATGAGATGGTCTATTTTGGATCCCACGACCGGAACGTTTACGCTCTGGACCTGGCCACCGGCGAATTGAAGTGGCAATTCCTCACCGGCGGAGCAATTGTCGCGCGCCCGCTGGTCTGGCGGGACATGGTGCTGATCGGCTCCTTCGACCGAAAGCTCTATGCCCTGGACGCTGAAAATGGGACCGAACTCTGGACCTTTAATGGCGCCAATAACTGGATCTGGGCCGGTGCAGTCGCCGGAGATAGCTTCGTCTTCGCGCTCTCCATGGACGGCCACGTTTACGCCCTGGACCGATTGGGTAATCTGCAATGGGATTACGATGCGGGGTCTTCTCTGGTCGCTGATCCGGTGATTGTCCCCAGAGGGTTGGTGGTCGCTTCTCGAGGGGGCGACGTTTTCCTGATCGATATCACTGCTGGCACGTTGATCAACCAATATTCAGATATAAAGCCCGCAGAAATTTTAGCTCCCCTCTTTGCGCTGCCCATAGCCGATGATGCGCTGGGCCTGACCAGCGTTGGCGGCAATCAGCAAGATTCGGTCTTTGTTGGTGCGGAGGATGGCACGGTCTACCGAATTCAGGCCAGGTCAGGCCTGAACCGGGTGTGGTGTTTTGACACCAGAGAGGACCGGGCATGCAGTTAGCCAGGATCTTGCGCCGGAAGGTTGGGGCTTTTTGGAAATAATCAATACCCTCTGGACCGAGATAATCATCCGGCCCATGCTCAACAGCCTGGTGGTGTTGTATGTAATCTTTTTCAACAACATGGGCATTGCCATCATCGTGTTTACGATTCTGGTGCGGCTGTTGACCCTTCCCTTGACCTTGAAACAAGTCCGTCAGATGCGGTCTATGAACCTGCTCCAGCCCAAGATGAGGGAAATTCAGGAGCGTTTCAAGGGAGACCGGGCCCGGGTATCCCAGGAGACCATGAGGATGTACCGGGAGGCCGGGGTCAGCCCTCTTGGCTGCCTGGGGCCGCTGGTGGTCCAGATGCCCATTCTGATTGGCCTGTTCCGGGTGTTGATTCAGACCCTATTCACCAACCCGGACGACCTGGTGGGCCTGTCGGAAAAGCTTTACTCATGGTTAGCCTTCTTGCCCATCTACGAAGCAGCGCCTCTGAACCCCACGTTTCTGGGCATGAACCTTGGTGCGGCCCTCCCAATGCCAGGTTCTCTGATCCTCGCCTTTTTCGTGGGTGGCTCGACCTGGGTCCAGCAAAAGATGACCATGATGCCCACCACCGACCCCAGACAGCAGTCCAGCCAGAACATGATGTTGTGGATGATGCCCGTATTCCTGGGGGTCTTTTCCATGGGGTGGCCCAGCGGGTTGCCACTGTACTGGATCGTTTCTAACCTGATTGGAGTATCAATCCAGTATTTTATCACCGGATGGGGCCCACTTTTCCCATTGTTTCCCAAGGCTGCCCCTGCCCCGGCGTTGGATCAGCCGAGCCAGCGTAGCCAGGACATGACATCCGAGGAGATGGTAGAAGATGAAAGCAGTCGTACGAACCGCACGAACCGTCGAAGAAGCCGAAGAACTGGCGCTGAAAGAGCTAGGCGCCGACCGCAGCGAGGTCGAGGTAGAAATACTAAGTAGGGGCAAAGCCGGATTCCTGGGCATTGGCGCGGAACTGGCCCGCGTCCGGGTGACCCGGGTTTCCGAAGGCGGCGACGTTGCGTCGCTGGCCGTGAACACGGTCAACCACATCCTCTCCCTGGCCAAGGTCAATGTGGTCAGCACCCTGCGGGCCGCCAACGACCCTGAAGTCGGCGGGCCTATCGTGGACCTGACCGGGGAAGATTCGGGACTGCTCATCGGCCGGCGCGGCCAAAC
>DASTLM010000362.1:0-8361 GCA_035714945.1 Dehalococcoidia bacterium
CCTTGGAGGGTTTCAGGATAATGCAGTATAATATACTACATCGCGTCGTAATCGTGCACACCAATAGTGTGCACGATGAAAGGGCCCAGGCGAATACAGAATGAGGCCCTCACCCATCCCCACACTCCCAATATTTAGCGAGGCCCTCAACATGAACGTCATCTTTCTACAAGACGTACCCGAAAAGGCCCACGCCGGAGAAGTTAAACGAGTGGCCAACGGTTACGCCCGGAACTACCTGCTCCCCAATGGTCTGGCCGAAGTGGTCACCCCGGAAATCATGAAGCGGGTGAACAAGATCAAGTCCGTCGGCGATGCCCAGCGCCTGCGGGAAACCGAGACCATGGAAGTGCTGGCCCAACTGCTGGACAACACCCAGGTCAGCGTCATGGCCAGGGTCACTCCCACCGGGCGGTACTACGGCGCCATCGGTAACGTCCAGGTTGCCGAGGCGCTGACCAGCACCATCGGTCGGGAAATTGACCGCCGGATAGTGGCATCGGTGGAGCCGATCCGGGAACCCGGCGAGTACGAAGTCACCCTGAAACTATCGGCGGAAATCCAGGCCACCATCCACATAACCGCCGGGGTCGAAGAGTAAAGTTGAAGAGTAAAGTTAATGTACGCGGAGAAACTCCTTCCCCACGACATTGAGGCGGAGGAGGCGGTGGTGGGGGCACTGCTGATCAATAGTGATTCGTTTCTCCGGGTGTCGCACCTGATCAAACCAGACGACTTCTACCGGGAGCGGAACCGTTCCTGTTTTGCCGCTTGCGTTGACCTGTTTCAACGGAGCGAGGCCATCGACCAGGTAACCCTGGCCCGGGAACTGGCCCGCACCAACCAGTTGGATGCGGTGGGCGGCATGGCCTACCTCAGTCATCTGATCTCCATTACCCCCAACTCGGCCAACGCCGAATACTATGCCCAGCTCATTGCCCGCACTGCCACCATGCGCCGGCTGATTGATGCCGCCTCCCGCATCTCCGCCCTGGGATACGAGGACACCGAAGACGTGGAGGCCACCCTGCGCCAGGCCGAAGACACCCTGTTCAAGGTGCGCTCCGGGCAGACCGACCGGGGGTTTGTCCCCCTGCGTCAGGTTTATGACCAGTTCCTGGAAGACCGGGCCGCTCTCACCGAACCCGCCCAGAACAGCGCTCCCATAATGACCAGCTTCAACGACCTGGACGAGCTATTGGGCGGCATGCAACGCTCCGATATGCTGATCCTGGGTGCCCGCCCCGGCCTGGGCAAAAGCACCCTGGCGGTCAACATCTCCTTGAACGCCGCCAGGAACGGCTTCACCTCGGGAATTTTCAGCCTGGAGATGAGCCGGGAGCAGCTGGCCCTGCGAATCCTGGCGGCCGACGCCGGAGTCGACGCCCACCGCCTGCGGTTGGGCCTGTATACCGAAGCCGAGGAACAGCGGATTATCGATTCCATCGGTACTCTGTCGGACATGCCGGTGTTTATTGACGACACTCCCTTTCAGGGAATCGTTGAGATGCGGGGTAAGGCCCGGCGTCTTTCCCTGGAACACCGGGTGGACCTGCTGGTCATCGACTACCTGCAGCTGGTCCAGGGCGAGGCCAAAGGGCGCTTCGGCGAAAACCGGGTGCAGGAGGTCAGCGAAATTTCCCGGTCAATCAAGGGAATGGCCCGCGATCTGCAGGTCCCCATCCTCACCTGCTCCCAGCTGAGCCGGGTGGTTGAGAACCGTACCGGACACCGTCCCCAGCTTTCCGACCTGCGGGACAGCGGCAGCATCGAGCAGGACGCCGACGTTGTGATGTTCATTTCCCGGGAAGACGCCTACTTCACCGAGGACGAGTGGGAACAGCAATTCCCCGGGCGCCCCTACCCCAGAGCCATCGCCGAGATAATCGTGGCCAAGCATCGCCACGGTCCCACTGGCAGCGTCAAACTGCGGTTCCGGGACCACCTGGTACGGTTTGAGTCGCTGGCCCGCACCGACGATTTCTAGACATGGATTTCGCCGGGTTTCCTCCAGGGGTTCACGCCACGTCCATTCCTGACCCGGTGCTGGGTGTCCTGCTGGAGCAGATTGTTGACCTGGCGGAACTCAAGGTGACCCTGCGCGGCTTCTGGCTGGCTAACCAGAAAAAGGGGGCGTTGCGGGCCGTTTCCCAGGATGAGTTTCTCAACGACAAAGTCCTGGTCGAGGGTCTCAAGGGCATTTACCAGTCACCGCAAGAAGCGATTCAGCGGGGATTGGCCCTGGCGGTGCAGCGGCGCACCTTCCTGGTCTACCAGTCCGACTCCAGCCTGCCCGACCACAGGCTCTACGCGGTCAACACCGAAAGCGAACGCCGCGCGCTGGCCCGTTTACGGACCGAGGGCGGCGCGCTACTCCCGGAAAATATCCCGGATAATTTCCCGGGTAATATCCCGGATAATAACTACGAAACGCCCTACGGCGAAGCCTCCAGGGATGCCAAACCGAACATCTTCCGGCTATACGAGAATAATATCGGCACCATCGCGCCGATGCTGGCCGAGAAACTGAGCGAAGCCGAGGGGCAGTATCCCTGGCCCTGGATCGCCGAGGCCTTTCAGATTGCGGTCACCCGCAACAAACGGAGTTGGGCCTACATATCGGCGATTTTGCGACGTTGGATCGATGAAGGAAAGGACGATGGAGAGTCTGGGCGACATACTCAGAAGGATAACCCAACAAACCACCTTGAGGAATACCGGCAGCTACGGGGTCACCTTCCCTGGGAGTCAGGAGACCCCAGGGAGGCAGGTGACCCCAGGGAGGCAGGTGACCAGTGAAGCCTGTCCCATTTGCGATGGTGCCGGCTGGGTTAGCAAGGCCGTATCGGTAGAACATCCAGACTTCGGTCAGGCCTTTCCCTGCCGCTGCCAGCGGGGAGACGAACCCGCCGCCCGTATCGCCTCCCTCCGTCGCTACAGTAATCTCGGCCCCCTCAGCCGCATCACCTTCGCCAGCACCAGGCTAGAGGGGCCGCTGCCCGATTCAGGCAGCCACCAGCGGTTCCAGTTGGCGATGGCGACGGCGGTGGAGTACGCCGAGGAACCCACCGGCTGGCTGGTGTTCACCGGGCCCAGCGGCTCCGGCAAGACCCATCTGGCGGTGGCGGTGGCCAACCGCTGCATCGAGCGGGGCCAGACCACCTACTTCATTGTGGCCGCCGACTTGCTGGACCACCTGCGGGCCACCTACTCGCCGGAAACTCCGGTAACCTATGATGAGCTTTTCGATCAGGTACGCAACGTTCCGGTTTTGATCGTTGACGATCTGAACACTCAGTCCGCCAGCCCCTGGGCCCAGGAGAAGCTGTTCCAGGTTTTCAATCACCGGTTTAACGCCCAACTGCCGACGGTCATTACCGTGCGGGGGGCTCTGGAACGATTGGAAGAAGGCCTGCGCACCCGAATCGAAGCCGCCGAGGGATTCTCCCAGGTGTTCCAACTGGGCCAGTACAATACCCGCCTGGCCCGGCGCATCGGCGATGTCCCGGCCGGGATGCTGCGGATGACCTTCACCAACTTCGATCCCCGAGGCGGACACAGTTCCAACCAGCAGCAGCAAGCGTCCCTGGAGTACGCCCGGAAAACCGCCCAGGATTTTGCCGCCGACCCCAACCGCTGGATTTTACTCACCGGCCCCCACGGCTCCGGCAAGACCCACCTGGGTGTGGCCATCGCCGGGGAAGCTCTCCGGCAGAACCAGACCGTGTTCTTCGCCTTCGTCCCGGACCTGCTGGACCACCTGCGGGCCACCTTCAGCCCCAACAGCCCCATCGCCTATGACGAACTGTTCGAACAGATCAAAACCGTACCTGTGCTGATCCTGGACGACCTGGGCTCGGAGAGCAGCACTTCCTGGGCCGAAGAAAAACTCTACCAGATTCTGGTCTACCGCCACGAAACCCTCCTGCCCACCATCATCACTGCCTCCTTCAGCATCAAGGAGTTGCAGGCCGACAAGTCCCGCATCGCCTCCCGGTTGATGGACAGCATTGTGGTCGAATGGGTACCCATTGACGCGCCGGACTACCGCGGGCAGCGCCGCTCCAGTCCACCAAACCGCCGCTAAAACTCGCCATCATCCCTTCCCTTGCCCTAACGTCTCCCGCTGCCATAACCTTTCATTAGTAGGGTGCTGTAAAAGGGGAGTCCAGAGGGGCGAAGCCCCTTTGGCAGGGGTCTGGGGATGTCCCCCAGATACAATTCCTACCCCCTTCCTGACCAGGAAGGGGGTAGGGGGATGGTCGAAAAGGGTTTTTCATCAACCTGCTAAAGCTCGCCGGACGGTTATGCCCCTCCCCAGTTCGCTAACCAGTCAACCTGCTATGGTGACAATTATTCCTCGACACCCGGTGGCCCGGTCTCTATTATTTAACCAAATGGTTAATCTTTTGGGCGAACCTCTGGCCGCCACCTTCGCGGCGCTGGCGGACCCAACCCGGCGGGCCATCCTGGAACGCCTGGCCCAGGGAGATGCTACGGTAACCGAACTGGCCCGGCCCTTCCCCGTTTCCCTGCCCGCCATCTCCAGGCAGCTGCGGGTGCTGGAACGCGTCGGGCTGTTGACTCAGGAGAAGGAAGCCAGGGTGCGGCGCTGCTATCTGGAAGCGGGGCCAATGCGGGAGGCAGCCGCCTGGCTGGAGCGTTATCGGCGCTATTGGGAAGGGCAGTCCAGCCCACCCGGGATGAGCACGACAAGGGTTGGAACGGCACCCTGGACCGGCTGGTCCAACTAATCCAGGCCGGCGGGTTATAGCCTTTGCCAGACGAATCCACGCCTTTCCCGGTGCTCGGTCTCACGCCCGGCCGGGAGGCCCAAGGAGGTGAAGCCAGAATGCCCCGGTTAGCTTGACCGGATTTGCCCTCGGGGGAAAATTCTACCGTCCCCCGGGGACGAGAACCAATCGCTAAAAAGGAGTGCCCCATGCCCAATCCAGTGGTCCATTTTGAAGTACAGGCGAAGGACGCCAGGAAGATCCAGGACTTTTACCAGAAGCTGTTTGACTGGCACGTCAACGCCGACAATCCGATGCATTACGGCATCGTAGACACCCATGTCGAAGGCGGGATTGGTGGCGGCATCGGCCCGGCGATGGACGGGGTCAACCGGGTTACGTTCTACGCTCAGGTGGATGACCTGCAAAAGTATCTGGACAAGGCCGAGCAGCTGGGCGGCAAGACCATTATGCCCCCCACGGAAATCCCGGACATGGTTACTCTGGCCATGTTCACCGATCCCGAGGGCAACGTCATCGGCATGGTCAAGGAGATGTAACCACGGCCGGGCCAGATTGCTGGCAGGCGGCAACTTGAATCAATTACTTGACCACCCGCAGCGGCAAGCATCCTGAAATAGTCTAACCTGAAATATCTGGAGGAAGTTATGACTCAGCAAGCCCGGCCCAATCCGGTGGAACTCTTTGAGAGGGCTACCAGTGGCCTGAACCAGATTCTGTCCGGAGTCAAGCAGGACCAGGTCAATGCCCAGACCCCGTGCCGCGAATGGAAGGTTAGAGGCCTGCTGGACCACGTCATCGGCGGTGCCTCCCACCTTGGCGTCTCGATGGCGGGAGGCGCCGGCCCGGCCAGCCCTCCCACTCCGGAAGGCGACCTGGCCCAACTGGCGGCCAGTTACAGATCAGCGGTAGCCCAGGTGCTGGAAAAGGCGGCCAGTCCTGCCGCTCTCGAAGCCCAGGTCGCCACCCCCGCCGGCGAAATGAGCGCCGCCCAATTCATGGGCATCCTGGCCCTGGACAACCTGGTCCACACCTGGGACCTGGCCAAAGCAACCGGCCAGAATACCCGCCTTGACCCGGCGCTCACCGAGACCTGTTACGCCATGTTCGTGCCCGGCTTGATCGATATGGCCCGACCCCACGGAGCATTTGGACCCCCAGTATCGGTACCCAACAGCGCCAGCACTCAGGACAAACTGCTGGGTTACACCGGCCGTCAGCCCTGATTCCGCCCGGCATCGGTCCGGAGGCAGGGCAATCGTATCCGCCTGAAGGCGGTCGAATCGCAAGAAAATCCGGTGAAGCCTGGGCCTTGTCGTCGTTCCGGCGGAAGCCGGAATCCAGGGAATTCCACTGGACACCGGCTTCCGCCGGTAAAACGGGGACCTTTGACCGGGTCAGATCTGGTTGCCCCCGGTCCGGTGGGACCTGCAGGTCCCACCGGCCACCTCAGAATCTCTGGAGGCATCCGGCTGCAGCGCGGATGCCTAGCCTCTTTGCATCCCTTCCCTGCATCTCTGCCATTGCCTTAACGTCTCCCGCTGCCATAACCTTTCATTAAGTCCAAAGCCCGCCCGATCAGTCCGCCGGTAACTTATCACACGGTAACTTATCTGGACGTTGCACAAAAGACTGCCGGAGTCCGGAGCTCCGTCATTCCGGCGCAGGCCGGAATCCAGTGGCGCGTTGTCGTCAACCAATGGACGTCTCTGGACTCCGGCTTTCGCCGGAGCGACAGAAGAAACTTCCCCGGAAACCTGGCTGGTTTCTTCTAGGAACCCAATCTGCGCCTGTTGGTGGCAACGCCTCGCTTTCTCCTGACCTTTATCGTTGACACAGAGTGCTTTGCCGACTGAATGTACAAAGTCCAGCTCATTACATTAGCGAGGTCAGCGATGTCGCCCAATCAGCAGCGGGTCCTGGTGGTGGAAGACGATGCCAATACGGCAGATATCGTCAAAGCCTACCTGGAAAAAGACGGGTACGCCGTGCTGACGGCCCGCGACGGGCCCGCGGGACTTGCCACCGCGCGTGGCTACTCACCGGACCTAATCGTCCTGGACTTGCTGCTGCCCGGCAGCAGCGGAGCGGATATCTGCCGCACCTTGCGCCAGGAGTCGGCCGTACCGATCATCATGCTGACCGCCCTCAGCACCGAGCAGGACAAGCTCAACGGCCTGGACCTGGGCGCCGATGACTATCTGACCAAACCCTTCAGTCCCCGGGAACTGGTGGCCCGGGTACGCGCGGTGCTCCGCCGCGCCCCGGAGGATAAGTCCACCCCGGACCCGAACCTGCTTACCTTCGGAGATTTATCCGTAGACCTGGAACAGTGCACAGTTCATCTGAAAGGACAGGAAATCCGTCTGACTCCCACCGAGTTCCGAATTCTGTCGGTCCTGGTCCGGGAGCCGGGCCGGGTATTCAGCCGAAGCCAACTGGTCGAGCAGTCCATGGGCTACAACTACGAAGGATTGGAACGGACGGTGGATGTCCACGTCCTGAAGCTGCGGCGCAAACTGGAGCAGGACCCGGGCCACCCGGACCCGGATCGCCCGGAATACATCCGCACCGTCTACGGGATGGGTTACAAGTTAGGTGGTTGACCTTTGATTTACAGCGTCCGCTGGCAGCTGCTCCTGAGCATGGTGGCGGTGATCCTGGTAACCGTCGGCATGACCGCCTCTTTCGCCAATCGCGCCGCCACCGCGGAGATTGCCCGGGTGCAAGACCGGGACGAAATATTGCGCGACCGACGCTTGACCACCATGGTGACCCGCGACTATGGGCAGAATAACGGGTGGTCGGGCACCCAGACAATCCTGGTGCATGCCGCTCGGTTATACGGAGAGCGCGTTGTGGTGGCCGATGCCAACGGCACCGTGGTGGCCGACTCTCACCAGTCCTTCATTGGACGTCATCTGGAACCAAATTTTTCCAGCCGCACCAGTATTCTAACAACGGGAGAACCAGGCCGGTTGGGAACTCTATTGATCAGTCCCAACTTTCCCCCAGTACCCCAGACCCCTCCGCCGGCAGATATGGTGCCATCCAGTCCTTCCCTCAGCGTCCTGCTGATTCTCAGCGGCCTGCTGGCCGTCGGCGTGGCGATGATCCTCACTTTTTTCGTTTCTCACCGCATCCTGTCGCGGGTGGAATCACTGTCCCGGGTGTCCCGCATGGCCGCCCACCGGGACTTCTCGGGCCGGGCTGAGGTGACATCTCGCGATGAAGTAGGGGAGTTGGCCCGCACTTTCAATTCCATGTTAGATGAACTGTCCCGCACTGAAGAACTGCGCCGCAACCTGGTAGCCGACGTGGCTCACGAGCTACGCACTCCAGTTACCAACATACGGGGGTATGTTGAGGGGATAACCGACGGCGTTATCAATCCAGACAGCGCCACCCTGGATTCGATTCACAGCGAAACATTGATCTTGGCCCGATTGATCGAAGACCTGCAGGACCTGGCCCTAGCTGAATCGGGCCAGATGCAGCTCAGGTTCCGGCCCTGTGACCTGGACGGCCTGGTGCGGAGCGCAGCTAGCTCGATGCAACAATTGGCCCAGGCCAAACAGGTAGAACTGACCGTAATGGAATCTGCCGA
>DASTLM010000363.1:0-2649 GCA_035714945.1 Dehalococcoidia bacterium
GCGCTGACGCCCGATATTCTGTTGCAGGTCTTGCCTGAGGAAGTAGTTAATGCCGTTCCAGTATTTAGCCGGTTGGCCGAACTGGAAACATCTCCAATTATTAATATTCACCTGTTCTACGACCGCCAGGTGATGGACCAGGAATTCCTCGCCATTGTGGATAGCCCGCTCCAGTGGGTGTTCAATAAGGGCCGAATTCGGGAAGGACGCCTAACGCCGGCATTGGTTTCCCCAGGTGGGCAGCACATCTGCGTTTCGGTCAGCGCAGCCTGGGAGTACATCGACCTCACCAGGGAAGAAATTTCGGCCGCATTTATTCATGAGATGGCGCAAGTATTTCCGGCAGCTAGAGACGCCAGAGTGCAGCGGTCCCTGGTGGTCAAGCAGCGAAACGCCACCTTTCGGTGTTTGCCGGGAGCCAATAACCTGCGTCCCGACAGCGTGACCCCGATCTCCAATCTGTGTCTGGCCGGGGAATGGACCAATACCGGCTGGCCTTCGACCATGGAAAGCGCAGTGCGCAGCGGCTATAATGCCGCCCGGGCGATCGTTGCTGCGGAAGGGGTCTGAGAGGCGCATGCGGGCCGGCCATGAATTTACCGTCCACCCGGGTCCTGGTGATAAGAATGCCGGTGATAAGAATGCCGGTGATTTGAATGGTTGAGGATGCCAGGATAGTGGCGGTTACCGGGGCGTCGGGATACATTGGATCCAGGTTGTTGCGCCAGTTGGAGGAGGAAAACCTGGAGCGACTGGTAGCCTTTGACACCAGGCCGCCTCCCCTGCCCATTCACAACGTAGCGGTTTACCGTCGGGATGTCGGCCTCAACTTTGAAGATGCCTTACGCCAGAGTCGGGTGACGACCCTGGTGCACCTGGCCTTCGTCCGGAATCGAGGACGCAACCGGCGCGAGGTCCGGGAAACCCGGGATACCAATCGGAGAATCCTGCATGTGGTCCTGGACTCTTGTGCCCGCGCCGGGGTCAAGCACGTGGTCTACTTGAGCTCTCACACGGTTTATGGCGCCCGGCGCGACAACGCCGTGCCCTTGACGGAAAATTCTCCCCTGCGTCCCGTTCCTGATCTCTCCTTTGGCTACGACAAGTTCCTGTCCGATCAGATCCTGGAATCATATGCCGAGCGGCACCCGGAGACCAAGGTAACCTTGCTGCGCTGTTGCTCGGTCCTGGGTCCCAGCGCCAGCAAAGACATCTCCCGAATCTTTGCTTTTCCCGGGCCGGTGGGGATCTGCGGGTACAATCCGCCCTTCCAGTTCCTGCACGAAGACGATCTGGCCCGGATCCTGACCCTGGTGATTCAGCGGGGAATTGCTGGAGTCTACAATCTGGCGGGAGATGGAGTAGCGTTTTACCATGAGATAATCGATGCCTTGCCCCGTCGTTACCTCTGTCTGCCCGGTTTTCTGGCGTATCCCCTGGTCGGCTTGACCTGGGAAATGGGATTGCAGAGCCGCCGGAACACCGCCGAGCTGGACTTGCTTCGGTTCCCGCTGCTGCTCAGCACCAGCAAGCTTAGAGAGGCCACCGGCTACCGGATCAATTACACTTCCCTGGAAGCGCTGACCTCCTTCGTCAATGGCGTGCTGCTCTAAACCATGGACCGGACCATGGACCGGCCGGCCAGGATAATCATCGACACCGACCCAGGGGTGGACGACTCCATCGCCATTTTGATGGCGCTGGCCTGTCCGGGGCTGAAGGTATTGGGGCTAAGCACGGTGGAATTCCTTAAGTCCTGGCGACTGGGGTCCCGTTGACTCTGGTGGACCTGGGGGCCTGCCGTCAGGTATCCGTCAGCAGGGACGCAGCGGAAAATCTGCGGTGCGGGCAACCGCTGGGATTACTGGTGGTGCAGCTACTGCACCACTGGTTCCAGCATGAAGGGACCAGGGAGCGGTTCGAGTTCTGTCAACTACCGCCAGCTAAAGCAGGCGGCTTGCATCTGCAAACAGGAGAATCCTGATGCGACACGTTAGGCCGGTTGACATCGGCCCGCTCCAGACCGATTTACCATCCAGAGTGCGTTACAGGTTTTCACCTGACGCCGAAAGTTTTACCCGAGCAACGGTTACTGCCCGGAACCCGATACCGTCGGTTGTTAAAGTGCCCGAAGCCGTTTTATCCCCCGAAGGGGTGCCTTCGCACGCGGACACACTAGCATACTCGGCAATCTATTTAAAGGAGCATTGTAGCTTTCCTCTGCCGCCTGAAGGCGGAAGTCTCCAGCTACACGTTCTATGACCCGCTGACCCTGGCGGCGGCCATTGACCCGGGGATGCTCCAGACCCGGCAGGTGGCCCTCACCGTGGAAACCGAAGACCCCGACCGCCTGGGCGAATCCCGGGTGTTGGCCGATGGCGGTCCGATGGCGGTGGCGCAGCAGGTGGACTGTGAACGGTTTTTTGACCTGCTCACCGGGTTGTTGGGTCTGGAAGGCCAGCCTCGCCGGGAGTCAAACCAGAGTTAAGCGCCGCCTGAGCGGCGGCAAGCCGCGCCACTGGCACCCGGTAGGGGGAGCAGCTGACGTAGTCCAGGCCAATCTCATGGAAGAAGGCGATGCTGGCCGGGTCGCCGCCGTGCTCGCCGCAGATGCCCAGTTCAATGTCGGGCCGCGCCTCGCGTCCGGCG
>DASTLM010000364.1:0-9041 GCA_035714945.1 Dehalococcoidia bacterium
AAGGAGCAGGTGGCCTGGCGCGGACCCATTGTAATGAACACCCAGGATGAGTTGCGAACCGCCTTTCGGGAGTACCAGGAGGGGACCTTCCTGCGCCACGCCCGGCGCTAATCCCCTCTTCATCTACCTCTAGCCAGGCGAAATTCCCCTTCGCCCCATTTACGGCGGGGGGGGGGGGGGCGTGCCGTAAAATACCTGCGGCTGCAACGCACAATCCACCGTCGGAGGCGATTAACATGAGCGTGCAAGAGAACCTGGAGTTGATGAGGACCCTGGATAATGCCTGGAACGCCCAGGATTGGGACGTCTTCCAGAAGCGCCACGCCGCCAACACCGCCGTTTACTGGCCGGGCCAACCAGAGCCAACCAGGGGGCGGCACAACCACCTGGCGGAATCCAAAGAATTTTTCAAGATGTTTGACAACAGCCTGGAAAACAACCCGTACATGGTGATGTTCGGCCAGGGCGACTGGACCTGTACCATCGCCAAGTGGAAGGGCACCATGATCGGGCCGATGCGGGGCGTTGACGGCAAAATGATCCCAGCAACCCACAAAAGCTTCGCCCTGGAGTTCTGCACCGTGGCCCGTTGGCAGAACGGCGAGATCGTGGAGGAAAAGCTGTTCTACGACCAGGTGGGCCTGCTGAAGCAGATTGGGGTGATGTGACCGGGAAATCCGAAGGAAGGGAGGGGGCAAACTATGCAACCGACATTAGCGGTTCTGGGCATTGCGGGGAGCCTGCGTCGGGACTCATATAATAAAGCCCTCCTTCGAGCGGCACGGCAACTCGCCCCTGCCGGGATGACCATTGGGACTTACGAGGACCTGGGTTCTATTCCGCCCTATAATGCAGACGTGGAGACAGGGGCCTACCCCATGGAGGTCGCTGCGCTCGTCTGTTTCCTGGCATCGGACGAGGCCTCGTTCATCACGGGTAGCTATCACGTGGCCGACGGCGGCTATACGGTCCAATAGGGCCGTCGGTCGGCCAGAAGAGAACATGGATTTTGCAATAATCGTAGCTGATTTTTGGCAGCATCCGGCACTAGTAAGCGACTTAATCTAGGAGGTCACCACCTATGCCAACCAAGATTGCCTGGAGCGAAGGCCTTGAACCGGCCTTGAGCCGGGCCAAGGCTGAGAATAAGCAGGTGTTTCTTGACTTCTTCAACCCCCTTTGACTTGGCTGTCAGCAGATGGATGCGGTTACGTATTCAAACCAGCGCGTGATCCGTGAAGTTAACAATCGCACAGTCCCGCTTCGGGTTCATCACAAGACTGAACCCTTGGCGACAGAGTTCAACATCAGATGGACTCCCACCCTGATTGTTCTGGACGGCGACGGACGAGAGCACCATCGCACTGTGGGGTATCTTCCCCCCGAGGAGTTCATTTCATGGCTACTCCTGGGCACTGCGAAGTCGCACTTCGACCGAGAAGAGCTGGGACCGGCGCTTGAGCTTCTGGACGAGCTCCTTACTAAACATTCTGAGAGCGACTCTGCGCCCGAGGCCATTTACCTTCGTGGGGTCTCACGGTACCAGCTAGGTGAAGACCACTCGGACCTCAGTGCCATGCGGGAGGCATACGAACAGCTTGACGCAAAATTCCCCGGGAATGAGTGGACCAAACGGGCCACTGTTTACCAAAGGGTGTAGGTCGTACATGTGAGAGATCGGCTGGAAGCCAACAAGACTGCTGTCCGCGAGTTCTACGACCTCGCCTTCAACCAGCAAAAGCCCGATGAGGCAGTGGCGAAGTATGTGGGCAGGACATACCGGCAGCACAACCCGGAGGCTGGAAACGGCACAGCGCCATTTATCAGCTTCGTGCGCGGCTTCGTTCAAGCTTTCCCGTCGCTGCGGTTTGAGTTCAAGCGTCAAGTCGCCGAGGGCGACCTGGTGGTGGTGCACAGCCACCTGGTCCGCCAGCCGGGCGATCAAGGCATGGCGGTGATGGACATTTTCCGCCTGGAGAACGCGAAGATTGTGGAGCACTGGGACGTGCTTCAAGAGGTGCCGGAGTCGCCGGCCAACCAGAACATGTTGTTCTAGATGGAGAAGACCATGCAATCAACACCCACCCCGGTAGCCCACATCCCCGTCGCCCGCCTGAACCACGCCGTGCTGTACGTGCGTGAGCTGGACCGCTCCGTGGAGTTCTACCGGAAGGCCTTCGGGTTCGAGGAGATCGCCCGCGCGGGCGGCAGGATGGCCTTCCTGCGCGCTGCCGGGTCCGCCAACCACCATGACCTTGGCCTGATGGCCGTGGGCGCAGGCGCGTCGGCTCCGCCCAATGGTTCCCTCGGCCTGTACCACCTGGCCTGGGAAGTCCCCACCATCGAGTCCCTGGCCGCCGCGGCCGGGAGCCTGGCCGAGTTGGACGCCCTGACCGGCATGAGCGACCACGGAGCGACCAAGTCCCTCTATGGGCGCGACCCCGACGGAATTGAGTTTGAGGTCATGTGGCTGGTGCCCCGAGACCAGTGGGGACAGTACGAGCAGCAAGCGGTGGTCCTGCCCCTGGACCTGGACCGAGAGTTGAAGCGCTTCGGCGCCCCGCACCCATGAGTCGGGGCGGGCATCCCTGTTTTACCTGAGCTGCTGCTCCAGGGAGAGACGGCCGGCGTCCTGGTAAATAATGCCCAGTAAAGTGGCTCAGGCAGGTTCCTTAATGCAAAACAGACAACTATCAGCGGCTGCCCAACACACAGTCCTCGAACAGAAGTGTACGACGTGATACGGCCGAGACCATTCAATTGGGAGGAAATCGTTATAAAAGACCAGCCGGTCCTCAAACATATCCAGCGCCTCATGTTAGAAGAACAACGGCTGCACGAACAAGGGGGCCTGCCGGACGTCTCTCGTTCGGCGCGACAGCTGCTCGGTAATGTAGCGCGCCAGCCCGGGGTCCTTGCCCAAGGGCCCACTGATCACGGCAGCCGCCACCTCCGTGAACTCCTCCCGCAGTACGGAGTGAACTGGAACTCCCCTTCTTCAGCCTTGCCACCACGCCGCTCTGCATCAGGGACAGGAGCACCGAGAAGTCCTCGCGTTGCATCTTGTCCAGCTCGTCGATGACCAGGTAGCGGGGCCGGAAGTTGAGGAGAAAGTCGGCGATGCCGGCCCGGCTGCTGGAGCCGCCCAGGGCGTACTGGCTTCCGGGCAGGCTCCCCAGGGCCTCCAGGAAACATGCTCTTGGCAGTAGCGGGCGGGCCCGCGAGCAGAATGTGCACCGGCCTGGGAGAGGCCAGGCTCTTGCTGATCCAGTGCTTCACCTCGTCGTGGCCGACGATGTGGGCGAAAAGATCATCGGGGCTCGCGGTTTCCGCGGCCTGCCGCTGGCCCTCTTCCCCCACGGCCGCGAGAGCCTCCTGCATCACCTCGGATCAAAATCATTATCCCAAATACAGAACTTTCTGGGACATTGAGAACTATAAAACGTCGCTATATAGTTGTTATTTATCACTCGAATGGCACCGCGACGTTCCCCAGTGCCAGAGCAGCGGGTAAGCTCCATCTCAAGCGGACCAATGTCCCCTGGGTGGGTGGACCTGGCCTGGTGGTAAGTTATTACTGGTTGCCGGTGGATTTCCGGAGGTTTCTACGGATTACGGATTGACCAGGCTGCTCCGATGTCCCACCACGAAGGTCTCCCGGCGCTCGACAAAGTCGACCACCGTGCTCCAGAGAGCCTCCGGGCGCTCGGCCGCAATGCCATGTCCGGCGTCGTACACGATGGAAACATTGCAATTGGGGATATTTGCCCGGTAGATACTCCCTGCCCTGGGCGACACCAGCTGGTCTCGGGAGCCAAACACCACCAGGGTAGCACACTGTATCTCGCTGAGCCGCTGCTCCGCTGCGGTATCGTGAGCGTTGCCGCCGAGGCGCTGCGCCAGGGACAGTTCCCTGGCCAGGCTGGGAGCATCAAAGGCAGCATCGGAAGCAGATGAAAGGCCCGGCGCGTTTTCGGGGTGGGCAAAAAGCCGCCCGGCCAACTCGCCTGGCGTAACGTCGGCGGGGCCGCCGGTGGGCAGTAAACCGGTCGGCGAGATCAAGATCAGCGCTTCCACCGAGTCGGGAGCCTGGAGTGTCTGCCAGAGGGCGACATTGGCGCCAAAGGACGTTCCGATCAACGTGTACTGATCCGGTGCTATCCTGGCCAGGGCCCGGGTCGTGGTGTTCGCGATGTCCTGAACCGACCGTGACCCGGTATCGGCCGTTGATGTCCCGAATCCGGGGAGTTCCAGTGCGATGACGCGGCCCTGCTGGGCCAGGACATCCGGCAGCCGGCGTGAGCCCCAGGTGGGGCCGTCCAGGATCACCACCGGATGGCCCTGGCCTCCTTCCGGATAATTCGACCGGTACTTCAATCGCAACCCGTCGGCTTCTACCCATCCTTCTTGAAAAATGGTCCGGGGCTGGCTGGTTACATCCTTCATGTCCGATACCTTCTTCAGCTTGTGCGAGACCCGGTGACCATGGCCCAATGCCAACCGGCTAAAACTCCTTGATGCTGGGCAGAACTTCCTTGCCGAATAACTCGATCTCTTTCATAACTTCCCGGTGCTTCAGGCTGGGCTGCTGAAAGAAAAGGTCCACCACCCCTACACCGCACCGGTCATGGAATTCCTTCATTTGCCGGGCGACAGCGTCCGGCCCGCCGATGAAGTTCAACCCCCGGGCAACTCCGGCCACATCGCCCTGGGAGCTGCCGGAGATAACGTTGCGAAGGTCGAACTCCTCACCCGCCCGGGCTGACTGAATTGCCCGAGCCATGGTCGGACGCAAGGGTATGGCGGGCTTGAGCCCGGCCCGCTTCACGTCCTCGAACCAGTCTTCGGCTTGCTGGTCGGTATCCGCCAGGTAGATGCTGCCCCGGTATACAATCTGGTCGGGGGTTGGCTGCCAGCCGGCCTCATTGCACCAACTCCGGTACTTATCGACAATCCGTGCAGTTTGTTCCACCGGTATGAAGGAGACTCCCAGGCCCAGACCGTGTTCCGCCGCGTACCGAATAGTGTCGTCGCTCCGGGTGGCCACAATCACCGGAGGGTGGGGTTGCTGGACCGGCCGAGGCCACACCGCCACCGTGCGAAACTGGTAGTAGCGTCCTTCCCAGGAAAAGGGTTGCGGCTCGGTCAATGACTTTAATATCAGGTCCATGCCTTCCAATAGTCTCCCCCGACCTTCGGAGGGGTTCACCCCGTAGACCTGGTCCTCATTGGGTGTACCCCGTAGGAAACCCATAATGAGCCGCCCGTTGGTCAGGTTATCCAGAAGGCCAAGTTCTTCAGCCACCTGCACCGGGTTGTTCAGCGGCAGAAGATGGCCCAACATGGCGATGCGGGCTTTCTGGCACCGCTCCGCCACCGCCGCCGCCATAACTGCCGGAGTGCCGGTGGCAATTCGGCCAGAGTAGTGGTGTTCGGAGAAGCTGATCCAGTCGAAGCCCATTTCCTCCGCGAACTCGCACTCGTCGATACCCTCCCGGTAGCTCTGGACCGAAGTTTCGGGATCGCCATAGACCGGCGGTACCGGCCAGGTCGCCGGAAATGTCTGCCTCTGGGAGTACCCCATTGCGCCAAGATAGGATGCCTTCATGGTCTACCTCCTTACCCGGCAATTCCCGATGGTTTGGACAACTATGGCCCCCTGGTTGGACCCCAGCTAACCATGGGGATGGCTGACTTGATTCCGGGACCAGAGGGGCTACTTGAAGTGGGGCACTACCTGTTGGTTGAACAACCGCAGCGAAGTGACCTGATGTTGGTAGGACAACTGGTTCCCCGAATTGATTTCGTAAATTAGCTGGTCCAGGTTCAATTCCTCGACCAGCTGCTGAAGCCGTTGGGTGACTGCGGCGGCGGTGCCGTATACTACCTTGTCCCGCAGCCAATCGTCGTAGCTCATGCCCAGTATCTGCTCCCCTTGCTCCCGCCAGTCCCCGGTGGTGCCAACATAGCCGGCATAGCCGGATACTCTCTGACCCAGGCGCTGGGCCATGAATATGGCGCTCTCTCTGGGGTCCTCGTAAGCCCGTTCCGCGGTTTCCGCTACGTAAACCGGTACTCGCAGTCCCACCTGGGACTCTCCGGCATGTCCCGCTTCCTGCCAGGCCTGCCGGTACCGCTGTATATGGACCGCCAGGTCCGCCAGGGCGAACACCCGGGAGGGATTGATCAGAATCGGATAGCCCATCCGCCCAACGATGGGAAATGATTCCGCCGAGGTTATCCCTACCCGTATCGGGGGATGAGGTTTCTGCAGTGGTTTCGGCTCCACGGTGAGGTCCTGACAACTGTAGTATTCGCCATCGAAGGAGAACCGCTCCATCGTCCAGGCCTTCAGAATAACCTCCAGGAACTCTTCGAAGCGTCCCCGACTGTCGGCGAAGGGTACGTTGTAGCCTTCGTGGACGTTGGGGAAGGTGCCCCGGCCCACGCCGAACTCCAGGCGGCCTCCGCTGATCAGGTCCACCGTGGCTGCCTCCTCGGCCATTCTTACCGGATGTCCCAGGGGGAGACACTGCACTCCCAGTCCGATTCTGATCCGCTGGGTCCGTGCCGCAATAGCGCTGGCGGTGGTCATTGGGGAGGACAGGACCCTTCCGGAGTTGAAGTGATACTCCGGCAGCCATACCGAATCGACCCCCAAACGCTCCGCCTCGTCCACCAGGGCGAAGGATTCTTGAAAGGCGTCACGCTGGGTGTTGCCGCTGGTAACGGGGAACTCGAGAAACACGCCAAAATGCATGGGAAACCTCCTGGCTGCGGATCCAGAACCTGAACCGGGAACCCTGGAATCGCTTTTCTGCTGACCTGCCCTCCTTCCCTAACTCTGGTCTCTCGAGCAAATATGGCAGCCTCCACCGGTCCAGGGATTACTGATGCCCGGCCAGATAGGATTCGGTGGCCCGCCTCAAGCCAGCCCTCCGGTTTGCCTGGAGCGCTTCCTTCATGCTGGCCGACCGCTGGTTGGATTCGATTATTCCGGTAAGGCTGCCCTGGAATTGGGGCATGACGTAGCGGGCCATCAACTCGTAGCTGCGGTGCAGCTTGTCGCGAGGGGCCCAGTCCTCGGCCCGCAGCAGCAGTCCGCCGAACCCGCCGCTGGCCTCCTGAAGACGCTCGATGCCGGCTACACAATCATCCGGAGTCCCCACGATCCACTGGTTGTGTTCCACCATGTAGTCGACCACCTCGTTGGCGGGTACCGGCGGAATCGGATTGCCGTTGGTGCCGCCGGTATATTCGGTGACTACTCGACCGGCTCCCACCCGGATATCGGCAAAGGCCTGTTCCCGGGTTTCCGCCAGGTGACACCCGACCGACAGCCGCCAGTCTTCCCGGCGCACCCTTTTGCCGTGTTCGGCGGCCGCCTTTTCCGCTATCGCCCACTGGTCCTTCAAGCTGGTGCTTCTGACCACGTCCCGAGGCACGCTCAGGGAGATCACCGAGACCCCGTGTTTGCCCGCCAATAGCACGCCAGCGGGCGACTGGACCGACGCCACGGCCACCGGGAGGGTCGGCTTCTGATAGGGCCTTAACTGTAGCGTCGCGTCTCGCAGCTTGAACCAGTCGGTCTGGCAGGTCACTGGCTCGCTGCCGTCCAGGAGCTGCAGGATCACTCCCAGCGACTCGTCCATCATCTCCCGCTGCCGCTCCGGATCGATGCAGAACATATTGGCATCGGAGGCCAGAGCGCCGGGCCCCACCCCCAGCATTACCCGCCCCCGGGTCAGGTGGTCCAACAACACCATGCGATTGGCCACCATGTAGGGACTGTGATAGGGCAAGCTGACGACACCGGTGCCCAGGCGAATGTGGCGGGTGCGACCAGCGGCGGCGGCGATAAATACTTCGGGCGAGGCGATGGTCTCCCAGCCCCCACTGTGGTGCTCGCCAATCCAGGCTTCGTCAAACCCCAGATCGTCCAGCCACTCGATCAACTCCAGGTCTCGTTCCAGGGCCAGGGTCGGGTTCTCACCCACTCGGTGAAAGGGAGCCATAAAAGTCCCGAAGGTCATGTTGTCGGTTAGTGCAGTCAATTGTCTCTCCTCAATTTCGCTTGGATCGCCGCCAGGGACCGCCCAGTCGGGCCAGCTGGAGCCGCGGGGGTCCGCTCAATGCTCAGATGCCATTATGGGGCAATGGTAATATCAGGAAGATGGTTTGTCTACAATTTGGGATGGAGGAGTTGAGGGGCGCCATCCGCCCCTCTCGCAAATCCAGCCGGCCCGATGCCGTTAATAAGCTCTAGCCGCTGCCTCCTTCACTGCTCGCTCCGCGAATACTATGGTCATGCCTTCACGGTACTCCGCCGACGCGTGGATATCGTCCAGAAACTCTATGCCAGCGGTGGCATGCTGTGCGGCAATTCTGATGGACTCGTCAGTTAAAGCATGGCCAACCAGCGCGTTTTCAAATTGGGTGGCTCTGACCGCCTTGATTCCGGCACCCGTCACTCCAATGCGTGCCTGGGTGCAGACCGAGTTAGAGTCTTTCGCGATTACCGCCGCCACTCCCACGATCGCGTAGTGCGATGCCTGGTTGGCGAACTTGGCATAGGCCGAACCCGCACCAGGCGACAAGCTGGGTACCGAGACTTCGGTGAGGATCTCGTCTTGCCTTAGCGCCGTTGTAAACAGATCCACAAAGAAGTCTTCAATCTGGATGGTACGGAGGTTCGTTACAATCTCAACCCCGAGAGCCAACGCCACGGCCGGCATGTCTCCGGAAGGGTCGGCGTGGGCCAGACTCCCGCCCAGCGTCCCTCGATTTCGCACCTGGAAATCGGCGACTTTCCAGGCTGCTTCGGATAAAAGAGGGACCCGATTCCTCACGATTTCCGAGGTTACAATGTCGACATACGTAGTCATCGCACCAATGGAAAGACCGTTATCGCACTCTCGTATGTAATTTAGATCAGGTATCTTTCCAAGACTGATCAGCACCTGCGGTTGGGCGAATCGGAACTTCATAATGGGTACCAGGCTGTGTCCACCGGCCAGCAGCTTCGCCGAGTCTCCGTGTTG
>DASTLM010000365.1:0-8186 GCA_035714945.1 Dehalococcoidia bacterium
CGGGCACCTGGCAGGTCCGGCCACCGACCTGTTCTACGACGGTTCCCGCTTTCAGGAGTTCACCGCCCCCCGCATCGACACCGTCAACACCCACGGCACCGGCTGCACCTTCGCCTCGGCGATAGCGGCCGGGCTGGCCCGCGGCCTGGGCTTGCTCGATGCGGTGGCCCAGGCCAAGGAGTACGTCACCGAGGCCATCCGCCGCTCCTTCACCATCGGCCAGGGCCACGGGCCCCTGAACCATTTTTACCGGCTGTGGGCGTAAGCACCGGAAATGGGAACCTTTCATTATGAGATAAGTTTGGGCCCCAAAGATGGCTCTCGCTTTGAGACCGTATCAGCTCTGGTTGACACCGGAAGCACCTATACCGTGGTCCCGGCATCGGTTCTGGAAGGTCTGGGAGTCACACCGGAATGGACTAGCTTCTTCGAGTTGGCCGATGGTAGACAACAGGAATATGGACTGGCGGAGATACTGCTGCGGTTGGACGGTCAGGAGCGCACCACGATTTGCATTTTCGGAAGTCCTGATAGCGAGCCTTTGTTGGGGGCCTATGCTTTAGAGGGCTTTGGCCTGGCCGAGGATCCGGTCAACCAAAGGTTGGTGCCAGCCAGGTTGTTTCTGGCGTAGACCTGACTCAAGAGGGGGTCAGGCCCGACCCCATTGGCTAGGGCGGCGCGATACGGGATACCCGCTGTACTACTTTAGTTTGCAGACTCCCGCCAACAACTTCTCCAGTTGGTCAAGCCCCATCGAAAATCCTTCTTCTAACCCCATGCCGATTATGCGGTCCATGTCTGCTTCAGTGGAAAACGAAATTGTCACAATCACGTTAGTGGTCTCACCTTCAGAGTGAAACTCATTGAGCCAATGCATGCTGGGTATCTCGCCGCTTTTTCGGCCTGCTTCATCACAGAAGGCGGCTTCGCCGGCGAAACTTTCCAGGGTCTTGACCGTTATATAATCAAAACATACCCAGGACACCGGAATGTTCCGGTGCATCGAAAATTATATTCTGGTTTTGCATTCAGGTCTTTGCAGTTGCCACCGCGATTTCTAAGCTTGCACACCCCCGTCATGGATGGCGTTTGACAAGCACGAGGGATGCTTCTAGACTACCAACCTGAACCTCTACATCAGCCAAAGTACACCCCACCCGAGGTCTTGCCCGCCCCGAGGAACTGAATGCCGGTACAAGAGCAGATACATCTGCGCACCCGGACAATTTCTCGAGTGATTACCAAGGCTATATCGCTCGTCGTCTGGTTGTTGGCCATTATGATGATTCTGGGCACGGTGGTAATTAACGTCACCCCACTGATTGCCAGTCTGGGGGTGGCAGCGCTGGCTCTGGGGTTCGCCGCGCAAAACATCATCAGAGACTACCTTGACGACCCCTCAAGCCGTCCGGGTGGACAACCTGGGTGACCATGGCATTGAGATCAAGATCCTGGCAGATACCAAGCCCGCCCAACAATGGGCCCTGATGGGTGAGATCCAAAGGCGACTGAAAGACCGTTTTGATCGGGAAGGCATCGAAATTCCCTGGCTGCATACCAAGGTGGATTTTGGAAATGCCCTGGTCAGTGACGGGGCGAGACCAGGTAGCAGGGACGACTGACCTGCGAATTCGGCCAGCCGTCGCCCGCCGGTTATGGACCTGAGTCCTGATATCCTTTCAACCAATCCAGGTTGCGTTATAATACCGTCACCGGATAATCACCCTCCCCGCTGAGGATTTCTAGAAAATGTTCAAAGCCGTTTCCAGCCGCGTCAGCCTCCCCGAGTTGGACGCCGGTGTCCTGCGATACTGGAAGGATAAAGACGTTTTCCGTCGTACTGAGACAGAGCGTCCCGATGCTCCCCGCTTCATGCTCTTTGAGGGTCCGCCCACCGCCAACGGCAGCCCAGGCATCCACCACGTGCTGGCCCGGGTGTTCAAGGATGTCATCTGCCGCCACCGCACCATGAAGGGGTTCCGCTGCCAGCGCAAGGGCGGCTGGGACACCCATGGCCTGCCGGTGGAGCTGGAAATCGAGAAGGAGTTGGGCTTCAGTTCCAAGCGGGAGATCGAAGAGTACGGCATCGCAAAGTTCAACCAGAAATGCCGCGACAGTGTCTTCCGGTACGTCAAGGAGTGGGAAGCCCTCACCGACCGCATCGGCTTCTGGGTGGACATGGAACATCCCTACGTCACCCTGGACAATGAATACATCGAGACCGGCTGGTGGATGCTTAAGCAGCTTTGGGACCGGGGCCTGCTGTATCAGGGAATGCGGGGCACGCCCCATTGTCCGCGCTGCGAGACCAGCCTCAGCTCCCACGAAGTGGCCCTGGGCTACCGCGACGACACCCCCGACCCGTCGGTGTTCGTGAAGTTCAAGGCCGAAACCTGGGTGGACGGCAACCCGCCTCCGGTCGATACCTTTCTGCTGGCCTGGACCACCACCCCCTGGACACTGCCCGGCAACACCGCCCTGGCCGTTGATCAAAACGCCGAGTATTCGGTGATAGGTCTGGAGCTGGCAGGCGGCCCCCAGCGTCTGGTGCTGGCGTCGGCCCTGCTGGAGCGCAATGTCCGCAATTTCAAGGAAGGATATACCCTGGTTGGGACGCTGAAAGGCTCCGACCTGGTGGGCGTCCGGTACCGCCCGCTGTATCGTCCCGCCGACTTCGGCAGCGAGGTGCGGCGGTTTGTCCGCAAGCAAGCCCCCAATGGTGGCACCGTAACCGAACTGGAACCGGCTACCGAATTCTCTCCCCAGGTGGTCGCCGCCGACTTTGTTTCAATGGAGGACGGCACCGGCATCGTCCACATCGCTCCGGCCTTCGGTGACGAGGACTTGAACCTGGGCCGGGAAAAGGAATTGGCCTTTGTCCAGCCGGTCGACCTGCGGGGAATTATCACCGGCAGCTATCCCTTTGCCGGCAGGTTCGTCAAGGACGCCGACCCGGCAATCATGGACGATCTGAAAAATAGGGGACTGCTGTACCATCGCGAGATCTACCGCCACACCTACCCCTTCTGCTGGCGGTGCGACACTCCTTTGCTCTACTACGCAAAGTCCTCCTGGTACATCCGCACCACCGCCGTGAAAGACCAGTTGGTCAGCGGCAACAGCACCATCAACTGGTACCCGGAGTACATCCGCGAGGGGCGATTCGGCGAGTGGCTGCGCAACAATATCGACTGGGCCATCTCCCGGGAGCGGTACTGGGGCACGCCCATACCCATCTGGGAGTGCCAGTCTTGCCAGCACCGAGAATGCGTCGGCAGCATTGACCAGTTAACTGAACTGGCCTCGGCGGAAAGCCGGGGCAAAACGGCTGACCTGGACCTGCACCGCCCTTATGTCGATGACATAACCCTGGACTGCACCGCCGGCGGTTGCGACGGCCAGATGCGGCGCGTCCCCGAAGTGATGGACGCCTGGTTCGACTCCGGGGCCATGCCCTACGCTCAGTGGCACGTAACCAGTGAGGCAGACCTGGCGCAGTTGATCGCCGGGGGCCGGTTTCCCGCCGACTATATCTGCGAGGCGGTGGACCAGACCCGGGGCTGGTTCTACAGCCTGCATGCCCTGGGCACGCTGCTGCCGGGACAGCCCGCGTTCAAAAATGTAATCTGCCTGGGCCTGATCCTGGACGGCCGGGGACGCAAGATGAGCAAGCGCATCGGCAACGTGGTTGACCCCAACACCGTGCTGGATGCCACCGGCGCCGACGCCCTGCGCTGGTACCTGTTCACCGCATCGCATCCCGGCGAACCCCGCCGGTTCTCGGACAAGCTGGTCAACGAGACCCTGCGCCGGGTGCTGCTCACCCTGTGGAACGTCTACTCCTTTTTCGTCAACTACGCCACCCTCGATAAGTTCGGGCCGGAGCAGATTCCCCCGGGCTGGCGGCCGGAAAACGAGCTGGACCGTTGGATTCTGTCCGAATTGAACGTACTGATTTCCCAGGTCGATGACTTCCTGGAGAACTACAACCCCACCGACGCCGGTCGCCGGATTCAGGAGTTCATCGACGGGCTGTCCAACTGGTACGTCCGGCGCAGCCGCCGCCGCTTCTGGCGCAGCGAAAGCGACAGCGACAAGCTCTCGGCCTACGCCACCCTGTACCGTTGCCTGGTCACCGTCAGCAAGCTGATGGCCCCGCTGGCCCCCTTTATGTCCGAGGAGATCTACCAGAACCTGGTTGGTTCAGTGGACTCCTTCGCGGTGGACAGTGTGCATCTGTCCCAGTTCCCAGTGGCCGACCCGTCGATGATCGACCAGCAGTTGATGGATGCTACCCGGCTGGCCATGCGGGTTTCCAGCATGGGCCGGGCCGCCCGCTCCAGAGCTGGACTGAAGGTGCGCCAGCCCCTGGCGGGAATGGTGGTCAAGACCCGGGCCAAAGAAGAGGAACAGTACCTGGGCTGGGTCGAGGCACAAGTCCTGGAAGAGTTGAACGTCAAGGTCTTGCGGGGTGCCAGCGAAGAACCGGCCCTGTACCGGCGGGCCCAGGCTGAAGCTGGCGAGAACACCGACGTTATTCTCAAGATTGACCACTACTCGGTGGCCCTGGAGGCCGGCTACATGGTGGCCATGGATTCGGCGATCACCCCGGAACTGGCCCAGGAAGGACTGGCCCGAGAACTGGCCCACCGCATCCAGAACCTGCGTAAGGATGCCAACTTCGACATCACCGACCGCATCATCACCTACTATCAGGGGCCGGCAGTGGTGGCCCAGATGATGCAGAACCACGCTGGCTACATCCAGCAGGAGACCCTCAGCGATGATCTGGTGGCCGGCGTACCGCCAGATGACGCCAGGTCGGAGACGCAGAAAGTCGAAGGTATGGAAGTGACCCTGGGTGTCCGGCGCGTCTAGGCCGCGATGCCTGAACTGCCCGAGGTCGAAAACGCCCGCCGCTACCTGATGGAAATTGGCCTGGCGGGCCGGACCTTTACCATGGCTAACATCGGCTGGTCCAAAAGCGTTCGGTATCCTGACCTGGAAGACTTTGTACTGGGACTGCCCGGCCGGATTGTCGAGGCGATCAACCGCCGGGGCAAGTACCTGCTCCTGGGGTTGAACACCGGGGAGACTCTGGTGCTGCACCTGGGCATGACCGGCGGTATCCGGGTTCACCCCAAGACTCAACCCGCGCCGTCGATGGTGCGTCACACCCTGGAACTGGACGACGGCCGGGAGCTTCGCTTTATCGACCCCCGCAAGTTCGGCCACCTTTGGCTGGTGGACGACCTGCAAAAGGCGGTGCCCGAGATGGGGCTGGAGCCATTGGACCGGGGGTTCAGCCCGGAGTTGCTGGCCAGGGAATTGGCCGGCCGCGGCGCGCCGATCAAGGCGCTGCTGCTGGAGCAGTCGGTCATCGCTGGGTTGGGCAACCTCTACGCCGACGAAGCGCTGTATCTGGCTCGAATCCACCCGGAGCGCCGGGGGTCCAGCCTCACCCCGGAGGAAGTCGCTGGCTTGAAGGACGGTATTGTCCGTGCCCTGACCGTGGCCCTGGCCCAGTATGACCGTAGCCGCCAGGCAGGCTGGCCCGACCCGCCCCTGGGCCTGGCCACCTGGACCATTCCGCGTAAAGCCGGTGAGCCCTGCGTCAGGTGCGGCACACCGATGGAGTCGATCCGAATCAGGGCGCGCGGCACTTATTTTTGCCCGGGCTGTCAGATGCTCTAGCAGCCCGGACCGCCCCGGCCTCCGGCGGTCCATTATTGACGGCAGACTCCCTACTGCGTACACTATCCGTTGGCTGATAGGGAGTTCTCAATGGCTATATTCTCTGGTTAAATTCTCTAGTTTAAGTTCTCAAGTTGATAACATAGCTGGTCCCAGCAGGTCGACCGGAATGCGACCGGCCAGGGACGCCTCAACTGCCGGCAGGAGGATGACGAATCATGGTGCGCTACCAGAAGCACGAGGCACAGGAATGGGCCTGGGAGGCATTGAGGGGTCAGTGGAGTACCCTGGTTACCCCCTTTACGCCGGACAATGCGTTCGATGAAGCTGGGATGCGCCGCAATGTCCGGCACATCCAGAAGCTGGGCACCACGGGCGCGGGCTGCACCTGGGCGATGGGCGAGTTCTGGAGCCTGACCTTCGATGAGCGGGTGCGGGTTATGGAAACCGTCGCCGACGAGGCGCGGGGTAAATTGCTGACCGGCGCTCATGTGACCCACACCTCGGCCAGGGATATGCTGGCATTGGCCAGGCATGCCGAGGACGCGGGCATCGACCTGCTGATGATTGCCCCTCCTTACATGGTCGCCAAAACGGAGGAGCAGGTCTACCAGTACGTGAAGCTGCTGGCCGAACACACGCCAATGGCCATCATGTTCTATAACTCGCCCCAGTTTGGTTTCGTGATGAGCCCTCAAGGATTGAAGCGGCTGTGCCAGATTCCCAACGTGGTGGGCGTTAAAGAGGCCAGCTTCAACCAGCAAACATCCATTGAAACCCACCTGCTGGTGGGCCAGGACGCCATCATCAGCACTCCGGACGAGTGGATATTCCCCAAGGCCCAGCAGTTGGGCTTTCAGCAGCAGGTGATGTTTGCCAACACCTCCGACTGGCGCTTCGACACCCCTGAGGGCAATTACTATGTCCAATTCATTGACCGGGCCACCAGGGGTGACCTGGACCTGGACTTCTATGACGCCCACTTGAAAGACCTGAAGGCCCTCTCCGACAAATGGTGGGGCGACACGGTCAAGAAGCATGGCGGAGTCCTGCCGGCGTCCCTGTGCAAATACTGGGGAGAGTTGATGGGCATGGCCGGTGGCGGCGTGCGGTCGCCTCTGATCGATCTGACCGCCGACGAAAAAGCCGAACTCCAGCGAGAACTGACTCCGTTGATCCCCAGACCCCGGGCCGCGGCGGTTCCTGCCCGAGGCAGGGGGCACGCCCGGTGGCTCAACGACAGGAGTAAGCGGGCCGTGGACTTCTCCGGTATGATGTTGCTGGTCAGCGTGCAGAACCTGGCGGAAGCCCTGGAAGCCGACCAAGGCGGCGCTGACATCATTGACGTGAAGAACTTGCAAGAAGCGCTGGTGGGCTCCGGCCATCCCGATCTGGTGGAGGCCGTTCGCCAGCGCATCCCCGCCGAGAAACACGTCAGCGTGACCCTGGGCGTGGTGCCCAACCAGGCGGGGACGGTGGCAATGGCCACGCGGGCCGCCGGCATGCTGAACGCCACGTCGGTGAAGGTCGGATTCTGCGAGACCGACTACGACACGGCCCTGGAAATCCTGAAAGAGTCCCGCCGGGCCTTGCGAGGCTACGATACCAAGCTGATTGGCTCGTTATTTGCCGATAATCAACTGTTTGGAGGCCTGGAACCCCGCCAGATGGTCAAGCTGGCCCGGGAGAGTGAGTGCGATGGTTTTCTCATTGACACTCTGACCAAGGACGGTCGCAACCTCTTCGATTTCATCCCGGAAGACGAGTTGCGGGAGATGGTACTGGAGGCCAAGCAGTACGGGCTGAGCACCGCGCTGTCCGGTCACCTCAGACTCAGCGACCTGGACGAACTGGCCCGCATCAACCCGGACATCGTCGGCGTTCGGGGTGCGGTCTGCCGCAGCGGCCAGCGGGATGCGGCGGTGGCCGCCGAGGCAGTCGCCCATTTCAAGCATGAGTTGGACCTGCGTAAGAGCGGCGAGATCAAGGTTCATCACAACGGCAATGGTCATAGTAGCCGGGACACCTTCACCAACGGCGGCGGTTGGGCCGTGGTCGACGGTCGAGGCAAGAACTGCGCCGGTGTGATCGCTGCGCTGACCAACCAGATCAACCGCGACCGACAGTCTTTCGTTGAAGCCATCCTGCACGACGCGTTGAACATCTATGACGTGATCTACTGGGCAGAGCAGGCTGGGCACCGGATGGTCACCCAGCGCCAGGAGCCAGGTGGTCTGGTGCGGGTGCTGATCCAGCCCCACAGCAGCGGGCATTGATTGGCGATAGTTACCAGTTGCTGAGCTACCAGTAGCTGAGGCCACGACCACTTCACCGAAGGGTCCTTAACTCAGCCAGAAAGTGGAGCCGTTGCTGCCTTTTTGGACCTCAATCCGCACTGGGAACATATCCTTCAGGTCGTCCAGATGAGTGATGACGATTATCTTGTCGAAGTCGTCCTGAATGGCGCTGATGACGTCCAGAATGCGCTCCCG
>DASTLM010000366.1:0-1878 GCA_035714945.1 Dehalococcoidia bacterium
CTGGCGATACTGAGGATGTCCTCTCGCTGGTTTTTTACAGCTCCTCAATTTTCATATCCCAGATCTTCCAGGTTCTTCCAGATGGCAGCGTCTAGGGCTCGGGCTTCGTAGGTCTGCTGACGCAACGTGGCGATTTCCAGCATCGTTCGCCGTCCCCTACGGGAAAGCCAAGCCTGCGTCTTGGTGCCTAAGTGCCCCGTTTCATAATTAAGGCCCAGGTTATGCTGCCTCCTGGCAGTTGAACTGGGCACCAGTGAGGAGGCTTTGGCGGGCCTCAATCTTGGCTAACAGAGTAGTCAGTTTGGTTCGATCAAACTTCCACTGATAAGGAGTCGGATTTTGGTTGGAAAGTTCTTCGTACAATGCCAGACGGAGCCGGACCGCTTCTAAATCAGGGAAGTCATTGGGTGTCAGCACCTTGCGCTGGATGATCGAGAAGTAAATTTCTACTTGATTGAGCCAACTAGCGTGGACTGGGGTATGGACCAGAATGATCCGGGGATCGACCTGATGCAGTCGCCGCTTAGCGGCATCGCCACGGTGCGAGGAACCGTTGTCCACGATCCAGAAAAGGCGTTCGGCGCGGCTATACGGCTCCGCAGAGATCACTTGGTTCACCAGTCGGCCGAATGGCTTGATTCCGGTCGTCGGTTCACAACGTCCCATCACATAGCCTCGGCGAACATCCCAAGCGGCCAGATATTGGAGGGCGCCGCCACGCTCGTATTCGTTCTCGATGCGGGCTGGCCGGTCCGGCGCCGGTGGCAGGGCGGGATGGCAACGAATCCGCGCTTGGATGCTGGTCTTCTCGTCGGCACTGAGGATGTGATCCTTGGGACCAAGGGGTTGCCCTTGCCAGACACCCGCATACAAGTCCAGAATCGGCCCGGCCTTTTCCGCGAATTGGGGGTCACGAGGAAAGATCCAGTACTTGTACCGCCAGGGCTTGATGGCGTCGGTATTCAGAATCCGCCATACCGTGCTCCGGCTGATCGGTTTGCCCAGAACCTTTTGGGCCCGTGCTGTGACGTCAGCCAGGGACTGGCGACTCAGCGGTTGCTTGGTTTCCGCCACCAATTCACAGGCCGTCGCTTTAACCAGCGCGTGGTCCAGTGGGGGGAAAACGGGGTTTACGCCCACGTCCCGACTCATCTTCCAGGGAGAACTCACCCTTGGCCCATCGTTTCCTCCAATGGCGCACTGAGTCAGGGTGCAATCCCACTGGAGCGGCTGCCTCGACATTAGAAAGGAGCCGATGCTGGTTAAGCAGGAGCACCAAGGTAGCTCGTTGCCGAAGCTGGTACTTGACCGTTCGCCGAGTAACGATCTGCTGGCAGCGGGCAACAAAACCCGCTGGAAAATCGGGGAGATACGCTGGGAGAGGTCCAGGCATGATCTGCGCCCATTCGGGAAATTTGTCGTCGCATCCATCCCAAGTCCCTAAAGGTTACCACAGAGCTTGATCAGCCAACCCTGGAGTTATTTGTGAAACGCACCACTATGGCTCCGCAAAACAAAATCGGTTGTCCCTGGTGCGCCTCGCCAGGGCGTCGTGGGGGGTGATCCGGCCGGTGTCCCGGTCTACCAGCCATAACCCAAAGAAGATGGTTTCGTCTTCATCCTGCCGGTTGGTGCGGTCGGGCTCCATCCTGCCCTCCACGATCCAGCGGTCTGCACGGTCCTGATACGCTCTGAACCTTTCCGGCGCCGGAGGCGGCACAAAGCAGTCCCGCACCGCCAGCCACACCCGCAGCTCGGCTTGCGTCCCGGTGGCCACCGCCGGAGTAGGCGTGGGCGTAGGAATGACCGTCGGGGTAGGCGTCAAAGTTGCCGCCACAGCTTCGGCAGGCGGGGGCGAAGGCACCGGGGTAGGTGTTG
>DASTLM010000367.1:0-2501 GCA_035714945.1 Dehalococcoidia bacterium
GCCGGGCCATCTCCCCGTCGTCTTTCATAATTTCGCAGACCACGCCCGCCGGGTACATCGCGCCAATGTTACAGAGGTCAATTATCGCCTCGGTATGTCCAGCCCGGGCCAGGACTCCGCCGGGGTGGTACTTGAGGGGGAAAAGGTGTCCGGGTCGGGAGAAATCGGCCGGGCTGGATTTCTCATCCACCAGAGCCAGGACCGTAGCAGCCCGGTCATAGGCCGAGATTCCGGTGGTGGTGCCGATATTGTAATCGATTGACATGGTGAAAGCGGTGGGCATGCTGTTTTCGGTGTGCTCACTCCCGACCATCGGGATGGCCAGCTCGTTGAGTCGTTCCTCGATCATGGGCATGCACAGCAGACCCCGGGCATGCGTGACCATGAAGTTGACGGCCTGGGGCGTCACCTTTTCCGCGGCCATCACCAGATCGCCCTCGTTCTCCCGCCGCTCATCGTCAACTACGATGACGAATTTCCCGGCCTGCAGGTCAGCGATGGCCTCTT
This sequence comes from Dehalococcoidia bacterium, assembly GCA_035714945.1. Lineage (GTDB taxonomy): Bacteria > Chloroflexota > Dehalococcoidia > Lucifugimonadales > UBA3495 > Casp-Chloro-G3. The sequence continues at coordinate 508 of DASTLM010000367.1, forward strand.
CTAGGCTGGATAGAGGCATAAAGACTATTCCTTCTAATGGTAAGTTGGCGTACGGTTTACCGGGCCATCAGGCTTTCGACGTACTTGGCGACAATGTCCACTTCCAGGTTTACCCGGTCACCAGCCATCTTACCCTTCAAATTGGTATTTTCTAACGTGTATGGTATCACAGACACGGTGAACGATGAAGCACCCTTTTTTACCACGGTCAAACTGATCCCGTCAACCGCCATGAACCCCTTTTCAACAATGTAGGGCATCAGCCGTTTCGGGCTGGCAATGCGAATTATGACGCAGTCCCCTTCGGGCTTGATTGAAGTTACACGACCAGTGCCGTCGACGTGTCCCTGAACGATGTGGCCGCCCAGCCGGTCGCTGACCGCCAGTGGGCGCTCCAGATTGACCCAATCACCACTGTGGACGTTCCCGAGAGCGGTGCGCCGGATGGTCTCCGGGGCCAGGTCCACGCTAAATTCATCCTCGTCGAAACTCACCACCGTCAGGCAGGCTCCATTGACCGCGATGCTGTCGCCCAGCTTGGCGCCCTCCAGCACCTTGCTGCCCAACACCGACAGGCGATGGTCATCCAGGATTGCTACGCGCCCGACTTCCTCAACTATTCCGGTAAACACACTGATGTCCTCGGTCCGGGTACCCAGTAATCAGCCAATCGTCCCCCATTGGTTCGAAATTGGTGCGTTGCAACCGGCTGGCTTGCGCCATTTTCAGGACACCCTGGCCGGCCACCGGCGATGCTGCTTCAGCGCCCCCGATAATCACCGGCGCGATAAAAGCGTACACTTTGTCGACCAGGCCGGCATCGAACAGCGAGCCCAAAACCATCCCGCCGCCTTCCACCAGCAGGCTTACCACGTCTCGACGCCCCAGTTCAGCAACTACCAGGCCGGGGTCTACCCGGTGGTCGGCCCCCAGCCTGGAGGGAATCAACTCTGCCCCCGCGGCTTTCAGTGCCTTCATTCTGGCGGGAGAAGCTTCGGCGGATGTAAATATCAGCGTCTGTCCCGGCTCCCGCAGCATTTTGGCAGATGTTGGAGTGCGGCAATGGCTGTCCAGAACGACGCGCAACGGCTGGCGGGCCAGGGGGTGACCGCCTTCATCCCGGGCGGTAAGCTGAGGGTCGTCGGCCGACACCGTGTTGACGCCGACCATGATCGCGTCGGCCTCGCGGCGCAGCTGCTGCACCAGGCTTCTGGCCTCCGAGCCGGTGACCCATTTGGAATCGCCGGTGCGAGTGGCGATCTTGCCGTCCAGACTCATCGCGAATTTGGCGGTAACGAAGGGTAACCCGGTGTTAATGTGCCTGGCGAAAGCCTCGTAAAGCCGCACCGCATCTTGAGATTCTTCCTGAGATTCTTCCTGGAATACCGATATTCCGGCATTCTCCAGTTCGGCCCGCCCTTTGCCCGCGACCGCAGGGTTCGGGTCGGTTACGGCGATGTGAACCTCATTGATGCCCGCGGCGATGATGGCCCTGGTGCAGGGCGGTGTGCGCCCGAAATTGCAGCAGGGTTCCAGGGTCGTGTAAAGGGTGGCTCCCCGGGCCAGCTCCCCGGCCTGTTGCAGCGCGCCGATCTCGGCGTGCCGCTGGCCCGGGGGCAGGGTAAAACCCTCGCCGATTATTGCGCCATCTAAAACCACCACCGCGCCAACCGCCGGATTGGGGCTGGTGGTGCCCAGGGCCTGTTTAGCCAGGACTATGGCGCGCTGCATTGGGGTCATGGTTCTCCGGGTTTCCTGATCAAGATTGGAGTGGACCGACCGGGCTTGGTCAATCAGCCCTCGGAAACGATTGTAGCGGTGCCGTCAGGCAACCGCAAGCAGGGCGGACGTTGGTAAGTGTTCAGACTTGAGGGGACGAACTGGGTCCAGGATGACCTCCTCATATCTGAGAAACTGACCTTTGCAAGCTGGAATGCCTGCAAATCCCCGGACCTATCCACACAAGAGACGACTGGTTTTTAACTTGGAAACCA
>DASTLM010000368.1:0-4433 GCA_035714945.1 Dehalococcoidia bacterium
ACGCCAGCCCGCTAATGGTGCTGGAGCGAGTCCACGCCGAGGACGCCGACCTGATCAAAGGCATTGAGGGGGCCGGGGTGATCTACTTCACCGGTGGCAGTCCGGACCATCTCCTGGCCACCGTGCGAAACTCCCTCTTGCTAAAGGCCATTCTGGCGGCAGTGGAACGGGGCACTGTCCTGGCCGGGTCCAGCGCGGGGGCAATGGTAATGGGGTCGTTGATGCGACGCCCCCGGCTGGGACAGTGGGTCGATGCTCTGGCGGTTACGCCGGGGGTTGCCGTGCTGCCCCACCACGAACGCAGCAACCCGGCGCAAATTTCCCGGGACCTCCAGGAACAGGTGCCGGCCGATACCGTTGTTTTTGGGATCGACGCCCGCACCGGTTGTTTGGGAGGCTCCGGCAACTGGCGAGTTGTCGGTTCCGGCAAGGTCACCGTCTACCGGGGTAAGGAGTGGTCGGTCTACCAGTCCGGCGACAATCTGCCCCGGGATGTGTAATTAATACTCAGTTGTCCCAGTCTTTTCGCCCGGGTGGTAGAATGGCGACAAACTGATTGCAACCAATTGATCGAGGCGGACCATGTGCGGCAGGTTTACCCTCACCCTCACGCCGGAATTGGCCAGGTGGTTTGAAATATTCGGCATCGACGTAAACGAATTGAATATCGTCTCCCAGTACAACATTGCTCCCACCACTCCGGTGCTGACCATTATATCGGGCGCCGACAAGAACTATCCCCGGAGGATGCGCTGGGGCCTGGTGCCTCGATGGTCCAGGGAGATCAATGGCAAATATGCGATGATAAACGCCCGGGACGACAAAATATTGGAGACGCGTCCCTACGCTGGCCCATTCAAGAACCAGCGGTGCCTGATCCCGGCCAGCGGCTTCTACGAGTGGAAGAAGGGGCCGAACAAGACCAGGTTTCCATTGTACTTCAGCCTGAAGGCTGGTGAACCAATGGCTTTCGCCGGGATTTGGGAAAGAGCGTGCCCCGGTGGTGAAGAGGTGTTGTCGTGCACCATTATCACTACTTCCCCCAATGAACTGGTCAAACCCATCCACGACCGGATGCCGGTGATCCTGCCCCCTGACCTGTATCGGGACTGGATGGACCCCCGCAACGAAAAGATTGAAGACTTACTTTCCATGCTGCAACCCTTGGACGCTGGCCAGATGAAAGCTTACCCGGTGTCCAGCGACGTGAACAACGTGCGGAACCAGGACGCGCAATTGATTGTGCCGGTGGGCGCGGATATATGACCAGCCAATCCCCGCCAGTCTTGGGCTGGACCGGCGGCAGGTCAACATTCGGGGACTAACCCTTGATCGATTGACGACGATTGACGACGGACTGGGCGCGCATCACAACCCGGTGCAAAAGTGGCACGGCGGGGAGCGTTATCTGACTTCAGGCAACCGGGTGACCTTTCCGGCGGCGCCCATGCAATGCCTCCCAGACTGTACTGGGTTTAACTCCGGAAGCCGCCAACAGGACCAGGGAATGGTACAGCAGGTCGGCCATTTCTTCGGGCAGGTGCTCCTGGTCTCCGGAAACGGCGGCGATGGCGGTCTCTCCCGCCTCCTCGATCACCTTCTGCGCCACGCGGCCAATGCCATCCTGCAGTAACTGGGCGGTGTAACTGCCCTCGGGCGCTCCCCGTTGGCGGTCTTGGATCACGGCAAATAACTCGTCCAGCACACCGGAGCCCGGCTCGGTGGATTCATATTCATCAGGAAGCCGTTCCATCGGAGTGAAGAAACAGGACGTCTCTCCGGTATGGCAGGTGGGGCCGTCGGGAATGACTTTCAACAAAATCGTGTCCGAGTCGCAGTCCAACCACGCTTCCTTCAAGTTCAGGTAGTGACCCGAAATCTCGCCTTTATGCCACAGGTCTTCCTGGCTACGGCTGTAGAACCATACCTGACCTCCTTCAACGGTCCTTTTTAGCGAGCCCGGGTTCATGTAGCCCAGCATCAGCACCTGTCCGGTATTGATGTCCTGGGCGATGGCCGGAACCAGCCCCTTCTCATTCAGTTTGACTTTCATCGCATGCATCCTTCATATCCTGGCATATCCTGGCCAATGGTTTCTTGGCTAACGGTCTACCAACAGGACAATGCGCACCGCGGCGGGGTGGCAATCCTAGGCTGCCATGCGGCGGACCGGGACCCCGCATGCTGCCAGGTACTCCTTGGCCTGTTCGATGGAGTAGGTGCCGAAGTGAAAAATACTGGCGGCCAGCACTGCGTCGGCGTCTCCCTCAGAAAAAGCCTGATGCAGGTGCTCCAGATTACCCGCGCCACCACTGGCGATGACCGGAACCGGCACCGTTTCGGATACGGCCCGAGTCAACTCCAGATCGTAACCATCAAGCTGTCCGTCGGCGTCCATGCTGGTCAGCAAAATCTCGCCGGCGCCCAGTTCGACCGCCCGGGCCGCCCATTTGACAACGTCGATCCCAGTCGAATTCCGGCCACCGTGGGTATATACTTCCCATCGCGACGAATCATCCAGGGCAATTCCGTTGGCGTCACCGCCCTGAATCATCGCGTCGGGCGGCACTCGCCGGGCGTCAATAGCCACTACGATGCACTGGTTGCCGAACTGGCGCGCGCCTTCCCGGATCAAGGCCGGGTGGCTAATGGCCGCGGTGTTAACCGACACCTTGTCCGCCCCGGCGTTGAGCATGCGGCGCATGTCTTCGACACTGCGAATTCCCCCGCCGACGGTCAGGGGAATGAACACCTGCTCCGACACCCGCTGGACCACATCGACCATGGTATTCCGGGAGTCGGAACTGGCAGTAATGTCCAGAAAGACCAGCTCATCGCCGCCTTCCCGGTCGTAATGGGCGGCCAGTTCGACCGGGTCACCGGCGTCGCGCAGGTTGACAAAGCTGGTGCCCTTGACGACGCGGCCAGCATTCACATCCAGGCAAGGAATTATTCGCTTGGTCAGCATCTCGATCCCGGAGCCTCATGTTTAGTTCAATTGCAACTGGAGTATATCATTGGACGTCCCAGATTTTAAATTTGATCACTTCAGGGAACCAGGGCCAACACCGAGGCGGGAGAACCACTGCCCCCCACCAGGCGCAAAATCCCGATTGCCAGAGTAGTGCCCGTCGGGGGCAATTGCTCCAGATTGGCGAGGTTTTCCAGCACGATTCTCGGCTGACCCAGAATTAACCGATTTACCGCAAAGGCCTGGTCGCGTCCGCCGTCCACGCCGTGAGTATCAATTCCAATGCCGGCGATCCGACGCTGGTCAACCAGAAAGCGAGCTGCTTCGATCCCAAACCCGGGAAAGTGAGCCACGCCGCCGGCATCCAGTCCAAGAAAGTCCTGGGGAATACCCCATTTTTCCTGCCACCCGGAATAAAGCAAGGCAATACTTCCGGCAGGCACCGGGCCGAACCGCCGCTCCCAGAGGTAAACATCCTCCAGATTTAGCAAATAGTCGGCGTCTCTCCCTGAGAGGTCAGTCATATTCAACACCACGGCCGGAGCAATCAACGATTGGGCGCCATAAAGGTCAATGCTCATACCGCCAGCTGCAAAGCTGCTGGGAGCGTTGACGTGGGTGCCACTATGTTCCCCCAGGGAAACCCGGCGCAAATAATAACCTTCATCGGATATCTGGGCAACGGTCTCAAACTCAACGCGCGGGTCCCCAGGCCATTGGGGTATGCTGGGGTGGATCGCCTGGCTCAGGTCAACGATCCTACGGTAGGTTATGACTTTTTGGTAGGCCGGGCCAGGTCTGGCGTTTTCGTTCACTCGAGCCCAACTCCCCAGGCCAATCTGCCATTACCAGGTTACGCCATCCCGGAGACTGCGGTAGCGGCCCGGTGAATCATACCGGGGCGGCGCCCAAACTGACATCGGGCCAACCCCGGCGCCCGGGACCGGCCCGATGTTTCTGCTGACAACCAGGTGGGCTAGAGGCCGGCCAGGGCCGACCGGGGAGCCGTGCCAAACAAACTGGGCCAGACCAGCATACAGGAAGGTCCCTGCTCAACGATACGGCGGTCAACCCACTCCATTGCCTCCCGGGAAGTGCCGGCGCTGGCCAATTCTCGCCGGTCGGGCCGCGTCCCAAAGATGGTGTAATAAAGCGCCCGGATATCCTCGTGGATCAGGTACCCCCGATAGTAAAGGTTCATTCCCCGTGACATTGTTTCTAGCATCTCAAGCATTTCCTTTCGGTTGGATAAAATCTGGGTTGGATAAAAATTAATAAGCACGATTGGGAACTATGACCGGGCAATTCTTCGAGCAATTGGCTGGGACCAACCATTACGCCCTGGATTTAATCTGCTGCAGCGTACATATGTTCTAATAATCCGGGCTAACCGTCAACCCCTTGCTGTCACCAGAGCTTTCGCGGTTCCACTGGCGTTAGTTGCAGAGAAAATCGATTTAAC
>DASTLM010000369.1:0-2870 GCA_035714945.1 Dehalococcoidia bacterium
GAGGGAGTTAGAGGCCGGCTTCACCTGATGTTTCCCGACCTCCCCAACACCATTTAATTTATGCCAATCAAGACTCAAGTCGAGAACATCCTCAATTATATTAGAGACCAGGTCTTCCAGAGTCCCCTGGCCCGGTACCGCCCGGTGCTACTGGCCTGGCGCGTGCTAAGGGAAATGGGACAGGACGACGCAACCCATCTGGCCGCCGGGGTGGCCTACTACGCGATATTTTCCGTCATCCCTTTGCTACTGGGGCTGCTGGCCATCATGGGGTTGGTCTTGAATTCCCCAGACCTGCAACGGCAGTTCCTCGACTTCGTTACCGCCAACATGCCCGGCTCTTCCGGGTTCGTGAGCAACAACGTGGGGCAGATCGTGAAGTGGCGGGGCACTCTGGGTATTGGGGCGATCATCGGGCTGCTCTGGTCGGGACGGGCGGTGTTTGCTGGAATGAGCCGGGCAATCAACCGAGCCTGGGGAATCCGCCAGGACCGGCCGTTTTACATTGCCCTGCCCCGGCAGATGGCAATGACCATTATCCTGGGCAGTCTGATGCTCCTGTCCACCCTTTCCAGTTCGGTTATTCAGTTGTTGAACAACGAAATTTTTGGTGCCTCCCGCCAGGAACCCCTGGTGGACCTGGGCCTGAGTTATATCGCCCTCTATGGTGTTCCCTCAACCATCACTCTGTTTACCTTTCTGCTGATCTACCGCTTCATACCCAATCGCAAAATGCGCTGGAGTTATACCTGGCCCGGCGCATTGATCGCCGCCACGCTTTTTGAATCGGCTAAAATTCTCTTTTTCTGGTACCTGGAGGCCTTTGCGGTCTATGACCAGATTTACGGCTCCCTGGCTTCGGTGATGGCATTCCTGTTCTGGGCTTACTGGTCATCTCTGATCCTGATTCTGGGCGCGGAGATTTGCTCCGAGTACGAGCGAGTTTATTACCCGGACGACCGGCAAGACGCGGCCGTACCCCCCCGGGATTGAACGCTCAGAGCTTCCAGATGTTACCCACCTGGCAGATCAGGTCCACCTTATTGATGGACTCCGCCGGCCAGCCGACCAGCTTGATCCAGTCTTCAAAGTGGGACTGCTCCACCGCTTCGCATTCCGAGATCAAGCGGCCATTTTCCAGGTCTCCATAGACTTTGAGAATGGTGGTGCGGCGGTCGGGACGCCACTTGCGGACCGCATCCAGCTTGCTCCGGAAGTCCTCTTCGGTTATCCCAGGAACATTATGTATCGCCACAAATCGGGACATTTTTGCCTCTCAGGGTGTTTTGCGAATCCCTCCGGCCGGATTTGTCCCTTTAATCCGCCGGCGGCACGAAGGGATAGGGGATTGGCGGACCGTGGCGCAGGGGCAGCACCACCGTGGCCGAACCTGGCATGCTCTCGATACCATCATGGGTCTTCATGCCAATTTCCAGTTCGATAAAGCCCATTTGCCCCTTCTCGTGTTTACTGGTCACCAGTCCCCACATTATCAGAACGTCGCCGGGCACCAGCATGGCCCGGTGCTCGAAGCGTGCCTTCCAGGGCCAACCGCCGGGGGAAGTCCAGTCTTTCAGGTACTGGGGCACAACACTCTGCTTCCAGGAGCCGTGCACCAGGATGCTGGGGTTTTTATCGTGGTTCAGGCCAAAATCCAGGTCGTAGTGGATCCGGTGAAAATTCTCGATGGCCGCGCTCCACCGGAACAGATGAGTGGGGGTGGGCTTGTAGATGTACTTAGGCAACTCCATCCCTTCTGCCACATCTTCGTAGTAAAGCTGCTGCTTGTTACGCAGCTGGTCGGCGGTGGGCCGTTCGTTACGTTTCCAGATGTCCTCTGGCTCCATTTGCAGGAGGTCTTCCAAAGGAGTGGTCATGACTATTACCTCATCAACCGATTTAACTGCAGTGAAATTCCCTTCACCAATAAAATACTTACCGGCGGATGGTCGAGGCGCGGGTGATGCAGAGCACCTCATCCTGCTGGTTCCAATACCTGGTTTCGCGGGTGAGGATCAGGAAGGGCTTGCCGTCGCGCCCGACCCTTTCTCGAATGTCGGAGTACCTGTTCTGGAAGTAGACCTTATCGCCAATGCTGGGATACCGGTAGATTTCCAACTCGTTGCCCGCATTGAGCACCCGCACCAGGTTGGTGGGCACCGGGGGCAATTCGCCGGGGCGTTTCACCGAGCCGATACCGTCGGACTCGGGATTCTCCTCGAAGGCGCGGGTGATGGGGTCTTCCTGGTCCGGTCGAATCCGGCTGCTCAAGTAGCTGACCATGATTGGCGGGGTGGTTATTTCACCGTAGCGCGAGTGCCTGGCGTACTCCTCATCCCAGTACATCGGGTCGGGGTCCATCAACGCCTGAGTGAACCGGCGCAGGTACTCGGCGTCGACGACGCCCCAGGACTCGACCACCTCACCGGTGACGCCAATCATAGCCTTGACTTCTGGAGTGAGCGCAGATTCGGTCTGCTGAGTCATTCGGCTATCCTCCCTCAGGATTTGAGTGGCCCCAGACTACCCCAGCCAGCTAGGTTAGTCAATACGCGCGGACACCTTGATGGACCAGGTCGGATCAACAGCAGATAACGTCCTGCTGGACATAGGGCGGTTCTGAATGAGCTTTTCCGATCCGCATCCGGAGCTTGTTCACAAATTCTCCGGTGATTCCCGCCCTTCCAAGAGGCCTATAATTCTCTCATTTTGCTCTCGTATTGTGCGCAGATCGGCCATGATTATTCTGGCCGGGTGTTCTTCAGGTAGGTGATCCATCATTTCGGTCATCATTCTCGATTGCCAGTCGGCAAAACGCTGGCGAAAGCCTTTAGACCTTAGAGCAGTGGCGAGGCCAACGCCAGCCAGCA
>DASTLM010000370.1:0-4860 GCA_035714945.1 Dehalococcoidia bacterium
TTCCGCTACCGGGATGCCTACATCGACAACCGCACGCTGTATGTTTCCATCGCCCAGTCGGGAGAGACTGCCGACACGGTGGCGGCCATGCACGAGATCAAAGCTAAGGGAGGCCGGCTGATTACCATCTGCAATGTTACGGGCAGTCAGACCTCCAGACTGGCTGAAGGTACCCTCTACATGCGCTCTGGCATGGAGGTTGGGGTGGCCAGCACCAAAACCTTCATCGCGTCATTGACTATCCTGAATTTACTGGCGGTATACCTGGGTCAGGTCAGGGGCCAGCTCAGCCCCGCAGACTCCCGCCGACTGGTCGATGACCTGGCCCGTTGTCCAACCCTCATTGGAGATATGCTGGCCGACATCCAACAGTACCAATCACTGGCCCGGCGGTTCGGTAATTTCAACAATTTCATGTTCCTCGGTAGAGGTATCAATTCACCCATCGCCTCCGAGGGTGCGCTGAAATTGAAAGAAATCAGTTACATCCATGCCGAAGGCTATCCGGCGGGGGAGATGAAGCATGGCCCCATTGCCCTGATTGACGAGTCAATGTGCACCCTGGCCCTGGCCCCCCGGGATGCCCTCTTCGACAAGATGCTGAGCAATGTGAAAGAGGTAAAGGCCCGGGATGGCCTGGTTATTGGAGTCGCCACCGCCGGAGATACCCAGCTGACTGAGGAGGTAGACGAAATAATCTACATTCCCCCGGCTCCGGACCATCTGGTGCCCATGCTGGCGACCATACCGTTGCAGCTGCTGGCCTATCATATCGCGGTCCTGCGGGGCTGCGATGTAGACCAGCCCCGCAATCTGGCCAAGTCAGTGACCGTTGAGTAGTCTGGCCGCCGGGGCGCTGCCGGTGTATCCGATAATCCGTTCCGCCGCGTCCCCTGGTTGCCGCGTCCCCCAGATTCGGTAGGGTCAAGTAGCCGTTGTCCGGTATCTCTGCGTTCATTCTGGGCCTGGTGCAGGGTCTGACCGAGTTCCTCCCCGTTTCCAGTTCCGGGCATCTGGTAATTGCCTCCAGGCTGCTGGGATTTCAGTCCCCAGGACTGATTCTGGAAACCGTAGTCCACATCGCCACCACTCTGGCGGTAATCATCTACTTCCGCCAACGGTTTACTTCAGTTATAGCTGGTGGGCTCAACGACATCGACAGCCGCAAGCTGGTCCTCATGCTGGGGCTGTCGTTCTTCGTCACCGCCCTGATCGGGATTGGACTGGATCAAAGCGGAGTCATCTATCGGGTGTTTGACTCGCCGGTGCTGGTTGGCGTTATGCTGCTGGTCACCGCCGGGGCATTGTTCTCGGTCCTGCGGTTGCATCCGGCCCAGGAAGCCGATCAGCGGTTGCAGGTTTCCTGGAAAGTAGCGGTGCTGGTAGGACTGGCCCAGGGCTGCGCCCTCTTCCCGGGCATATCTCGCAGCGGGTTTACCATCGTAGCCGGTCTCTGGGGGGGTATGGGACGGAGGTCCGCCGCCGAGTTCTCATTTCTATTGTCCGTGCCCACCATCCTGGCGGCGTCGCTATTTGAGCTGGTACGGGCACCGGACCTGGCAATCGGCGATGGTCGGGCCCTGGTTGTCGCCGGAGTCGTTGCCTTTGTCTCCGGGATGGCGGCAATCCACTGGTTAATGCGGTGGCTGCAGCGAGGACGGTTGTGGTGGTTTGCCGGGTACTGCGCCGTGCTCGGGGCCGGTTCGGTCGTATATTGGGGATTCTTCTAGACCCGGCGCTCGCCGTGAAGGCGAGAAGCCTCCTTACCGTAAATGTCACCGCGCCCTGGCGTCATTTTCCCGTCCGTATTGCCGACGTCGCCGGTATGCTGTAGAGTCTAGGATGCGTTGGCTGACCAGCAATTCGAAAGGTTGCTTACGCCAAATCTGACTGAAGCTGCCAGCGGCTTTCCCCGGGCAGTTCAATGCAAGGTGCCAGGTACAAGGTAAAATGAACCCAGTTCGCGTGCTTGCCCCGGCTACCACGGCTAACCTGGGGCCAGGCTTCGACTGTCTGGGCATGTCCGTGGACTTGTGGAACCGTCTGGATGTTCTCCCCGCTGGCAGCGACCGCAACACCCCGCTGGTAGAGGTCATCGGTGAAGGCGCGGGGGAGTTGCCCATCGACAACGGCAATCTGGTCTACCAGGCGATGGAGTTCCTGTTCCGGGAAGCAGACGAGAGCCTCCCACCGTTGCGCCTGATCTGTCATAATCAGGTGCCCCTCAGCCGGGGATTGGGCAGCAGCGCCGCCGCCATCGCCAGTGGACTGGTGGCGGCCAACGCTCTGTGCCGCCATAGCTTCCCGCCCAACGAACTGCTGGAGATGGCGGCCACCATTGAAGGGCACCCGGACAACGTCGCGGCCGCCATTCTGGGCGGGCTGAGGCTGGTGATCAGCGACCAGAACCGGCTGTATACCGTACCCATCAGCGTGCCTTCGGAAGTCCACGCCGTGCTGCTGGTGCCCGAGGTCAGGATTGCCACTGAGGATGCCCGGCGAGTGCTGCCCGACCTGGTGAGCGTGGCGGATGCGGTTTATAACCTGGGGCGCATTGCTTTGCTGGTGGCCGGTATGACCACCAACCATCCGGAATACCTGAGGGTCGCAACCCAAGACCGCCTGCACCAGCCCTACCGCCAGGCGATATTCCCAGAGATGAGGCTGATCTTCAAAGCGGCCCGGGACGCGGGAGCTCTGGGGGTGTTTCTTTCCGGTAGCGGTTCGACCATCATGGCGTTGACCCAGGGACGGGAGATGACGGTAGCCTACGAGATGGCCGAAGCGGCCCGTCAGGCCGAGTTGGAGTATCGGGTTGAAGTGACTAAACCCACTCTGCTGGGTGCCCACCTGGTCGATGCTGATTAGAGTTGTTGGCGTTTTCTACCCCGCAACGGTTTGGTGCTCGGCCAGTTAATATATTCCGGTCAGGTTTCAGTCAATGGCATTGGTAGTCCATAAATATGGTGGCAGCTCGGTGGCCGACGCCGGGAAAATCCTCAACGTGGCCCGTCGCATCGCCCGGGTCAAGGATTCTAAAGTAGATATCGTAGCCGTGGTATCGGCGATGGGCGACACCACCGACGATCTCATCGAATTGGCCCACACCGTCTCCGAGGACCCCGACCCCCGAGAACTGGACCTGCTCCTGTCCACCGGGGAGCTGGTGTCCTGCACCCTGCTGACCATGGCCCTGCGTTCCCTGGGTTGTCCTGCCATCAGCCTCAGCGGGACCCAGGCCGGCATTCACACCGACACCAGGTACGGACGAGCCCGCATCCATAGTGTCGACTCGGACCGTATACGGTCCGAGCTTCAAAAAGGCCGCGTGGTAGTGGTGGCCGGGTTCCAGGGCATAACCGAGGACCGGGACGTCACCACCCTGGGTCGAGGCGGCTCCGACACTACCGCGGTTGCCCTGGCGGCGGCCCTGGGAGCGGAACGATGCGATATCTACACCGATGTCGAGGGCATCTATACCGCCGACCCGCGAGTGGTGCCGGAAGCTAGAAAGTTGTCGGAAGTGGGCTACGAAGAGATGCTGGAGCTGGCCAGCCTGGGGGCCAAAATGCACCCCAGGTCCATCGAGCTGGGCGCGGCGTATCAGGTGCCGATTTACGTGGCGTCCAGCTTCACCGAGGCGCCGGGCACGTTAATCCATCAATCATCAGATGAGCGCAAAATGGAAGACAGAATAAAAGTCACCGGGATTGCTTGCCAGGCCAACGTGGCCAAGATTACGGTGCGCGCCGTCCCCGACCGGCCCGGCATCGCCGCCGCATTGTTTGAGCCGCTGGCTGAGATTGGCATCAGCGTGGACACCATCGTGCAGAATACCAGCGAGGACCGAATCACCGATATCAGCTTCACCGTCAGCCGGGCAGATCTGCCGCGGGCTTTGCGCGAAGTTGAGTCCCTGAAAGAGACTCTGGGAGCCTCCGGTGTGTTCAGCGACCCCACTCTGGCCTCGGTGAGCGTCGTAGGCTCCGGCATGCAAAACACCCCTGGTTACGCCTCGCGCATGTTCCGCATTTTGGCCGACGGCAACGTGAACATCGACATGATAACCACCTCCGAAATCCGCATATCCTGCATCGTCAGGCAGGAACAGGCGGCCGAGGCCGTCCGACTGCTGCATCGAGGATTTCAACTCGACACGGAAGGCCAGTAGACGGTTGTGCCCCACCCTGGCTGGCCTTCCTCCGGGCCGTTGCAGTCCCCGTTGATCTCACCCTTTCTTTCAATCGTAATACCGGCATATAACGAAGAACCCCGCATTCTAGAGACCCTGGGGCAGCTGGTCCGGTTTCTGGACTCCCGCAGCTACTCTTGGGAAGTGGTGATTGTTGACGACGGCAGCACCGACGGCACCGCCGCTCTGGCCAGCGACTTCGCCTCGAAATACTCCAACGTTCGCCTGATCAGCCTGCCCCACCGGGGCAAAGGTTGGGCGGTCAAGCACGGCATGCTCGACGCGGCCGGTGCCTATTGCTTTCTGTGCGATGCTGATCTCTCCATGCCCATTGAACAGGTGGAACGTTTCTTGCCGCCCCAGTTGGATGGTGTCGACATTGCCATTGGCTCTCGTGAAGCACCCAATTCCCGTCGCATTGGTGAACCCGCCCGGCGGCACGCCATGGGACGCATGTTCAACGCTCTGGTGCGGGTTCTGGCGGTGCCCGGACTGGATGATACCCAGTGCGGCTTCAAGTGCTTCCGAGGCGAGATTGTGGGCGAATTGTTCCAACAGCAGACCCTGGACGGCTTTGCCTTTGACGTCGAATTGCTTTTTCTGGCCCACCGGTCCGGAATGAAAATCCGGGAAGTAGGTATCGATTGGTACCATCGGGAACGGAGTAA
>DASTLM010000371.1:0-3373 GCA_035714945.1 Dehalococcoidia bacterium
TACCCGGTGGATAGCACCCAGGAATCTGTGCTCGATGTTTCCGCTCGGGCGGTGGGGTTGGACGGCTTCCCCACGGGCGCCACTGCCAGGGTGATTCCACCCCGGTCCCACCGTAACAGCTTGCGGGAGTACGATACGCACCTGTATCGGGAGCGTAATCTGGTGGAGTGCTTCATCAACAAGGTCAAGCATTATCGACACATCTTCTCCCGGTTTGACAAGTTAGCTAGCCGCTACCTGGGATTTCTGAGCTTAGTCGGCGCGCTCATCTGGCTACGTTGAACAATGTCAGCAGAATCTAAAACCGGACCAACTGGCCAGCGCAAAACTTTGACGGGTACCCAGGTATAACTTTCGCCTTTGCACCGATCAGCAAATCTTTGTTTAGAAGTGTTTGCCTGGTCGAATCTCGGTTCGGTCCGATGATTCCAGATTCACGGCATTTTTATGAATGCCCCACCTGTATTTATGCTATCTTGATATTCGAGTTCAACACTAGGTTGGTAAACTTGAACCTGTAACAGTGGCCTGCGATGATACCTGCTTCCCCTATATCAGACGTTCAAACCGAAGCAGCCGACTGGCACTCCATCAGTATTGGCGATGCCGTTGCTCGCCTGGACTCTCATCTCGAACGTGGACTGAGCTCAGCAGAAGCCGCCCGGCGTTTGTGGGAACACGGCCCCAATACTTTGCAGGCAGCTAAAGCCACCGCCTGGTATACCGTGTTAGTCCGCCAGTTCACCGATGTGCTGATCTTTATCCTGATGGTGGCGGCGGTAATATCGCTGGCGGTTGGGGAGGTTACCGACGCCGTCGTAATCGCGGCAATTCTGGTCCTGAACGGCGGGCTGGGATTCCTTCAGGAGTGGAAGGCCGAGCAGGCTATTGCCGCGTTGCAGCGCATGCTGGCACCCCAGGCGGCGGTGTTGCGGGATGGTCACGAGCAGAACATCGAAGCATCGAACATCGTCCCGGGCGATGTTGTCCTGCTGGATGCCGGCGACCGAGTGCCCGCCGACCTTCGTTTGGTCCAGGCTCCCAACCTGAAAGTGGACGAGTCGTCGCTGACCGGAGAATCAGTGCCGGTGACCAAAGCCGTCGCGTCCGTTGCGGCGGGAACCGGCCTGGCGGATCGGGTCTCGATGGTCTGGATGGGCACCGAAGTGACCGATGGCCGGGCCCGAGGAGTAGTGGTGGCTACCGGCATGTCCACCCAGTTTGGCCGCATCGCCCGGTTGACCCAGACCATTGGTCAGGAACCGACCCCGCTGCAACGGCGTCTCTCGGTGGTCGGAAAACAGTTGGGTATCCTGGCCGTGTCAGTGTCGACCATCGTGGTGGCCCTGGGGGTGCTCACCGGAAAGCCCTTGCTGGAGATGTTTCTGACCGGCGTGTCACTGGCGGTGGCGGTGGTTCCCGAAGGGCTTCCGGCGGTGGTTACCATAACCCTGGCATTGGGGATTCGGGCGATGGTCCGGCGCAACGCGCTGCTGCGCCGCCTGCCAGCCGCCGAGACACTGGGCGCGGCCTCGGTCATCTGCACCGACAAGACCGGGACTTTGACCCAAAATCAGATGACCCTGCAGCAGGTGTGGCTGCCTGACCAGGCAATCACCATCACTGGAGTTGGCCACGATCCCACCGGCTTATTTGAAATTGACGGCCAGCCGGTGGCTCCCCAGGATTACCCGGGCCTTCTGGCGGTGCTGCGAAGCGGTCTGGCTTGCAACAACGCCCGAATCCACCAGGACGGTGACGGGTGGCACCCGGTGGGCGATCCGACCGAGACGGCTCTGGTGGTGGCGGCCTACAAAGCGGGACTGAATACCGAACCGCCCGGGCGGGTTGAAAGGGAGATTTCCTTCAGTTCGGGGCGCAAACGCATGACCATCATCGAGCGGCGCCCCGACTCCCTTACCGCCCACGTCAAAGGTGCGCCGGAGGTGGTGCTGGAGCGGTCAACCAGGATACTGGACGGCGCTCAAGAACGAGCGATGACCGGCGCTGACCGCCAGCGGGTTGAGGACGCATTTCGCAGTATGGCCGGCCGGGGACTTCGGGTGCTGGGTCTGGCCCGCAGCACCTTGACCGATGGCGGGTTACCCAGCGACGACGAGGCGGAATCCCAGCTTACCTTTCTGGGACTGGTGGGCCTCATCGACCCCCCCCGGCCCGAGGTACCCGAGGCAGTGCGATTGGCCTACGCCGCCGGCATCAAGATCGTGATGATAACCGGCGATTCGCCGGAAACGGCCGCTGCCATCGGGCGCGGCATTGGACTACGCATTGGCCGGGCAGTCCACGGTAACGATTTGGCCGCCATGAGTGATGACGATTTGCGGCTGGCCCTGGCGCAAGAAGCGCTGTTCGCCCGGACTACTCCAGAGGAAAAGATGCGCATTGTGTCATTGCTCCAGGAAAAGGGCGACGTGGTCGCGATGACCGGTGATGGCGTCAACGACGCCCCGGCCCTCAAAAAAGCGGACATCGGCATTGCCATGGGCATTCGCGGCACCGATGTGGCCAAGGGCGCTTCCGACATGGTGTTGCTGGACGACAACTTCGCGTCGATTATTGGTGCAGTGGAAGAAGGCCGCCGTCAATACGACAACATCCAGAAGTTTGTACGCTACTTACTGAGTTCCAACATGGCGGAACTGGTTGCCATCTTCATCAACATTGTCCTGGGCGGGCCCTTGATTCTGCTGGCGGTCCAAATCCTGTGGATGAATCTGGTGACCGACGGTCTTACCTCGGTGGCCCTGGGTCTGGAGAAGCCGGAACGGGGTATTATGCACCGGCCGCCCCGCCCGCCCGGAGAAAATATCCTCAATCGGGCCGGAATCCTTACCGTGCTGGTGATCGGCACCTATATGGGGCTGGGCACACTGTGGCTGTTTCACCACTACCTGGCGGGAGGCTACCCGGTGGAGTTGGCCCAAACCGTCGCCTTTACCGGACTGATCCTCATGGAAAAGATCAACGTATTCAATTTCAGGACTTTGCGCAGCCCTCTGCCCCTGATCGGCCTCTGGTCCAATCCCTGGGTATTGCTGGCCTGGACCTTCGCGGTAGGTCTCCAGGCGGCAGCCGTTTACCTTCCCTTTTTGCAAACCGCCCTGCACACGGTACCGCTGGGCATCAAGGACTGGGGGTTAATGCTGGGGGCGGCCGTGCCGGTATTCATCATAGTGGAGGGGTACAAAGTGGCGCGGTGGTGGCTATCCCGGGACGAAGAGAAGCATATTACATGAACTATATTACATAATGTTGCAATAGAACCGGTAAAGCAGGTCGCCCATGGTTTCCGGCAACGACCCGCTGGTGTCCAACATCAGATGCCGTTCCTCGGCGGCTTCCTGTACCGGTT
>DASTLM010000372.1:0-3640 GCA_035714945.1 Dehalococcoidia bacterium
CCCCAGATACAATTTCCACCCCCTTCCTGGTCAGGAGCGGTGCAGCCTCCGCCCGCCCCGGCCCAGGACTAGCCGGGTGCTGAAAAGGGGAGTCCAGAGGGGCGAAGGCCCTTTGGCCGGGGTCTGGGGGTGTCCCCCAGATACAATTTCCACCCCCTTCCTGGTCAGGAAGGGGGCAGGGGGATGGTCGAAAAAGTGTATGCAGCACCCTGCCAGAGTTTCTTGCGCACCCCAGGTAGAACCGTTATATTTTGTAGCAGCATCTCCAGGTCATATGAGAAACACTGAATAAGCTGTAACTGAGAACTATAACTGAATTAAGAAGGAGGAATCCATGACCAGGGTACTGGTGATCCAGGGCGCGGGCATGAACATGCGGGGCAAGGTCCAACTGGAGGTTTTCGGGCCGACCACCCTGGAGCAAATCAACGAGCAGGTCAGGGGTTATGCCGAAGGTCTGGGCATTGACGTTGAGATTTTCCATTCCAACGTCGAGGGCGAAGTGGTCAATAAGTTGTACGCCGCCCACGATGGTGATATCGACGCGGCGCTGATCAACCCGGCTGGTTACACCACCGGCAGCGGCCCGTTAAAGGCGGCCATCGCCCAGGTACGGTTCCCGGTGATTGAGGTCCACGCGTCCAACCCCACCTCTCGCGGCACCGTTTCCAACATCCAGCCGGTCAGCAAGGGCTCGGTATACGGCTTCGGCGTTTACGGCTACTACCTGGCCCTGGAGGGGGTAAAGCAGATGAGTAACCGCCACTGATTTTGACCATCCCCCTGCCCCCTTCCTGGTCAGGAAGGGGGTAAGGCACCCGGCTAATCGCAGCGGAGACACCGGACCTCGGTGAAGACCGCGTCGTGGATGCCGGGCGTGGTGACGATGTAGTCCATGATGATCCGCAGGACCTTGTCCTCTTCCCCGATATCGTACTTTTCCTGAGCGGAACGGACGAATTGCATATGGTCCGGATTCAGCTCAACCTGGAAAACCTCTTTTGCTCCGCCCATTAGAAACTCCTCTATATCAACGCCAGTCCCGGGCATACCCGGTACCGGCGGCAGCTTGCCCAGCCAAGAATATCCTATCTTTGCTTCAGGCACAACCCGGGCGGTCCATTCTCCCAGGCCAATCGCATCTTCTTGAAGGCAGACTATCCGCTAGCAAATCCGGTGAGGTCTGAGCCATACCGTCGTTCCGGCGGAAGCCGGAACCCAGAGATATAACTGGACACCGGCTTCCGCCGGTGTGACGCGTGGACACCGGCTTCCGCCGGTGTGACGGGTGGACACCGGCTTCCGCCGGTGTGACAGGTGGACACCGGCTTCCGCCGGTGTGACGGGTGGATTCTGGCCTGCGCCGGAATGACGGGTGGACACCGGCTTCCGCCGGTGTGACGGGTGACACTCTACGAGGTAAGGTGCGGTTGCCCTGCCCATTCTCCCCCATTTTTTGTGAGTTAACTGTGATGTCCGTGCCCTTGCCTGGGATTGTTCTGTGAGCCTGGCCTGGTAAAACTAGATAACGCCTGATTGCAGGTGAATTTAGCAGAAGGAAAAGCACCCATCTCAAGGAGGAAGGACATGAAAGATTTTCTGAAGAAAATGTTCCCGCGAGTCGCCGGGGGGCAGGGAGGATTCACCCTGATCGAAATGATCGTGGTGGTGGGCATCATTGCGGTCCTGGCCGCGGTTATCGTACCCAACATCGGCAAATTCATCGGCACCGGTGAGTCCGGCGCCCAGGATGCCGAGCAGGGCTCGGTGGAGACCGCCATCGCCGCCATGATGGCGGAACAGCCGGTCTCGGCGTTAACCGCCAATACTAACTCCACTCAGCTATGGAGCGCGCTGCCGGAAAACTCCCTCAGTACACCGGTGCCATTGTGGAGCACTGATGCCGCTGACCGGTACTTACAGGACCAGACCACTAACTGGTTCTACTGCTACGATGCCCAGGGGACCATCATCAATAACTCGGGTGATGCCAACCGATTAGTATCAGATACCTGCTAATCGCCATCGGCAGCCTTGCCCGGTAGCCGAGCGGTAACCCCCGCCAGTTTGCCGGCTACTGAAGACCGCTCCGGCCCGGCAGTCCATGCCGGGCCGGAGCGAATTATTTAAGCGGTGAAAAAGTTGGACCAGGCAGCCAGATCACCCGGGGAGGACGGTACAGTGAATATCCAGGGCCTGATTTTCCATCGCCCCGGCTCCCACCCGGGTCCGGGCTACCCGGCTCCTCCAGGGAGCGCCGCCCGGCGTGGGGGCAGAGCACATCCCTGCCGGGCTCTGCGCTCCCTCCGGCGGTTGGGTGCCGATGACCGGGGCGCCATCCTGCTGGAAACGGTGATCGCGTCGATGGTCTTCGCCATGGTGGGAGTGGCGGTCCTGTCGGGACTGGACATGGTCTACGCCTATGGCGCTCGGGTGGAGGTCCAGGCCACGGCCGAAAACCTGGTCAGAAACCAGTTAGAAGATGCTTTCAGCCAGCCGTATCTGCCGCCGCTGACGCCCTACCCCACCTCGGTGGGAGTGACGGCCGGCTATACCGTGACCGTCACTTCGGCGAACATGCCGACTCCGGACCCCGACATCGAAAGATTGACCGTTTCAGTGGCCCACGACGGCGCCACCGTAATGAGTGTCGATACCATCCGGTTCAACCAACCCTAGAGGCGCAAATTGTTCAGGAATATATCATTGCGAAAACTGATGGCCGGCGCCGCCGGGTTTACCTTGCTGGAGACGGTGGTGGCCATGGGGCTGCTCTCCCTGGCGGTGGGCATGATCGGGCCCGGGGTCTTTCAGGTCCTGCACTTCGAGCAATTCTGGAAAGACCGGGTGGTGGCCACCCGGGACCTGCGCCACGCCGGCAGCCGGTTCGCCGGCGACGTTCTGGGCTCCAAGACTACCAATCTGGAAGACGGCGTGCCGGTGGCCACGGTAATGCTGACTACTCACCTCAATTATGTGATCACCTACAGCAAGAACCTGGAAAACGAACTGATCCGGTCCCACTTCGACGGCGACGCGACGACCTACGAAAGTAGGCTGGCTACCAGGGTCGAATCGGTCGAGTTCCTGTTGTCGGGAAATGTGGTAACCATGACGCTGACGGTCGATACCGTGGGGACCGAAACCAGAACGATGATTCTTCGCTCCACGTTGCGATAGTGAGTTGATAATATGAAATGGTTGCGTAACCGGCTCTGGCGCCGGCAGGATGGGGTGGCGATGCTGATGGTGCTGGGCTTCATGGCGATATCCATTCCCATTATCATCGGGTACCTGGCGTTTGCCGGCACGCTGGTCACGGACTCGGAAGTCAAGCACAGGATTCTGGTCAGCCAGTACGCCTCTCAAGGGTGCTCCCAGTACGCGGCCTGGAAATTGATCAACGAGCCCGGGTATGCCGATAGCCTGGTCGACGGCGATAATATCCTCCTCTTTGAGGATTGTACCATCACGATTTACAAGCCGCCGGTAGTTGTTTCGCCCCAGGAGGTGGCCTTCGCCGACCTGGTAATTGCCCTGGACGTTGGCGTGAGCCTGGTGTCCGACGAGTTGGTGGACTTGAAGCAGGCCGCCAACGATATTGTGGACCGCTTCAGTTTGGACACCACCGAAGGGCGGG
>DASTLM010000373.1:0-9507 GCA_035714945.1 Dehalococcoidia bacterium
CGGCGGGGAGCCCCGCCGGAAAACCCCAAATCGGCGCTCCAGGAGCATTTTCAGGGGCTGGGCAAACCGACGCCCCACTACCAATTGGTGTCGGCGGAAGGCCCTGATCACAGCCCGGAGTTTACCGTTGAGGTCCTGATCGGGAGCGAAGTCGTTGGCGCGGGGCGGGGCGGCAAGAAAGCCGACGCTGAACGCGCCGCCGCCCTGGATGCTTTGAATAAATGCGCGATCCAACAGTAATCCCACCAACAGTAATCCCACCAACAGTAATCCCACCAACGGTAATCCCAGAATACCCGGGACCACGGGCCTCGCATTCCACGAAGGAAAGTAAGATAATGGTCCCATGTTCAGCATCTTCAAACGCGATCGCGCCGAAAACAAAAAGCAGACCAATGTAGGACTCCAGCGCAGTCGGGAACGCTGGTTTGGCAAGGTTTGGGGCCTGTTACGTTCTTCACGGTTGGACGAGTCGGTGTGGGATGAAATCGAGGAAATCCTGATCTCCGCCGACGTGGGTGTCGAGACCTCATTAGGTATCATTCAGGAACTAAAAAGCCGGGTTAAAGACCGGCGTATCGAAGACCCGGATCTTGCCTTTGACCAGCTCAAGGAGACGCTGGCCCAGGGCTTCGGTTCGAACAATTCCAGCGAGGTGTGGCTGGAAAACGACGATGACCCCAGACCCTACGTGATACTGATGGTGGGAGTTAATGGCGTCGGCAAGACCACCAGCATAGCCAAGCTCGCCTACCATTTCAAGCGAGCTGGCAAAAAAGTGGTCCTGGGGGCAGCGGATACCTTCCGCGCCGCCGCCGAAGAACAGCTGGAGATCCTGGGCCAACGGGTGGGCGTAGATGTCATCCGCCACAGGCCTGGCGCTGACCCCGGAGCGGTGGCCTTCGACGCCTACCGGGCAGCCAAAGCGCGCAACGCCGACGTGCTGATTATCGACACCGCCGGACGTCTGCACACCAAGTCCAACTTGATGGAGGAGTTGAAGAAGGTGCAGCGGGTGATTACCCGCCTGGAACCCACCGCCCCCCACCAGGTGCTGCTAACCCTGGACGCCACTACCGGACACAACGGGCTGGCCCAGGCCCAGGCCTTCAAGGACGCGGTTAATTGCACCGGCATCTTCTTGTCCAAGCTGGACGGCACTGCCCGAGGTGGAATCGCTCTGGCAATACAGCAGGAATTGCAGGTGCCCATACTGTTCATCGGCACCGGAGAATCGTTGGATGATCTGGCTCCCTTCGACGCCAGGGACTTTGTGGACTCCTTACTTGCTCCGGTTTCTTGACTTTTTCCGGCTGGATTGCTCTCGGTCAACGTCCTTCCTCCCCCGATATTTTCCCTCCTTGATCGGCTCCCAGAGTAGCCGCCTTGATTGACGTCCTGGTCTGGTTCGGCGCCATTGAGATTCTGGGACTGCTGGCGTTTCCTCTGGCGTTTCTCCTGTTCAGCAGACTGCCAGACCGGGGCTACACCTTCGCCAAGCCGCTGGCCCTGGTACTGGTGTCCTACAATCACTGGATGCTGGGGCTGACCAGGTTCATACCCAATTCTCCGGTTACCATCCTGGCCATTCTGTCGGGCATTTTGTTCATTTCGGGGTGGCTGCTCTACCGACATAAATCCGAGATACTCCGATTTCTCCGTTCGGAGTGGCCAATAATCCTGGCGGCTGAAGCGGTCTTTCTGGGATTCTTCGCTTTCTGGCTGTTGATAGTTTCCGACGCTCCCGCCATCAACCACACCGAAAAACCGATGGACTTCGCCTTCATGAACGCCATCCTCCAGAGCTCGTCCTTCCCTCCGGAGGACCCCTGGTTGGCTGGACACCCGATTAGCTACTACTACTTTGGTCATTTCATCATGGCAACCGTCACCAAGCTGACCGCGGTGCCATCGTCGGTGGGTTACAACCTGGCGGTGGCTCTGGTGCCCTCCTTACTGGCGATGGGCGCTTTTGGACTGGTGTACAACCTGATACGGCTCGAAGGTGGTCGGGCCAGATCAGCGATGGGTTTCGGCCTGGTCGCCACCGCTTTGTTGATTCTGATCGGCAACCTGGAAGGGATGCTGGAGTTGGCCCACGCTCAGGGTTGGGGCGGTGCAGGCTTCTGGCAGTGGGTTGGTATCAAGGGTCTGGAGGGGCCTGCCTCCGCCAGTCCGGGCGTGTTCCCGCAGCAATCCTGGTGGTGGTGGCGGGCTACGCGGGTGATCGACACCCTGAGCGGCGGCCAAAGCCTGGACTATACCATCACCGAGTTCCCCTTTTTTTCCTTTATCCTGGGCGACCTGCACCCCCACGTGGTAAATCTGCCCTTCCTGGCGATGTTCCTGGGAGCCGCGCTCAACGTCTTCCAAACGCGAGAGCGGCTTGGCCTGGGCTGGCTGACGCGTCATCCGGTGGAGGCGGCGATGGTCGCTTTGCTCCTGGGATCGCTGGCCTTCATCAACGCCTGGGACTTTCCGGTGTTCGCCGCCCTCCTGGGCTTGGTCCTCTTCGCCAAAGCATATGGATTGGACGGCAGGCGAACCGTTAGAGATTTGACCAATGATGGGGCGCAGTCGCTGTCCGGCGCGGCATTGGCTGCCGCGTTGATGGTGGCCCCCATCGTCGCTCTGGCAGTGGTGCTATACCTCCCTTTCTATCATGGCCTCAGCACTCAGGTTTCCGGGATTCTGCCCGTCACCGGTCCGGGCACCAGACCGGTTTTATTCTTGCTGGTGATGGGCCTCTTAGCCTGGTTGGGAATTACCTTCCTGGTGAAGCAGCTTACCGGAGTGAGCAGTCCAACGGCGAAAGAGGCTCCCACCCTCCTGCTGGTGGCCCTGATTTCAGTAGTCCCGTTGCTGTTGTGGATATCGAGTGTGGCCCTGGCCGCCCTGATTACCGGTGATCTTGATGGAATAGCGCCCACCGTACTGGGCCGAATGCCACTGGTGCTGCCCGGGCTGATCGTCGCGGGACTGGCCTCGTTCTGTGCCTTGCAGCGAGTCCGCCATAGTAAGAATCCGGTTACTGCTTTCCCGTTACTGTTGCTGGCAATGGCTTTCTACCTGTTGGTGGGCGCAGAGTTGTTTTTCCTGGCCGACCTCTTCGGAAATCGCATGAACACCGTCTTCAAGGTATACTTTCAGTCCTGGCTGTTGCTGGCGGTGGTGGGGGCTTACGGGATGCACTACTGGCACGCCCACTGGCGGTCCCGCAGCGTAGGGATGACGATGGTCCAGTATGGTTGGGCCGCCGTGGTTGTGGTTCTAGTCGTGGGATCGCTATACTACACGGTGGCGGCAGTGATCGGCCGGACCGGCATGATGACCGCAAACTACAGTTTTTCCGACCGGACGCTGGACGGGCTGGCATTCCTGAAAAGTACTGACCCCGGCGAGTACCAGGCGGCGGTCTGGCTGAGGGATGCAGCGGATAAAGGGCGTATCGTTGAGGCGGTGGGGGGTGACTACTCCGACTTCGGCCGGATTTCATCCAGCACCGGATTGGCCACCATCCTGGGATGGCCCGACCACGAGCGCCAGTGGCGGGGGAATACCGAACTGCATGGCGGCCGAACCGAGGAAGTGGCGAGGATCTATCAGAGCAACGATGCCGATGCAGTGTTTCGGCTACTGGACAAATACGGTGTCAGGTACATTTACGTGGGACGCCGGGAACACGCCAGTTACGGCGGCCTGGCGATAACCGATTTCGCCGGCTTCATGAAAACCGCCTTCGAAGCTTCGGACGTAGTAATCTACGAGCGAGCCGAAATTTCGCCCCAGCGCAACCCCAAGTAGGTTCACCATACACCGGACCGCGGCTGGCATCAATCTGGCCAGAGATTGACCGAGAGTGCCTGACAGCACGAATTTTTGGAAGGGCAGAATTGGCTGGCTGGAAGTCGGCTTTTTAATGCTGCTGGCGGCCGCCCTGGTCATGCGTCTCTGGGAATTGGGGGGACGCGCCATGCACTACGATGAGGCGATCCACCTCTACTATGCCTGGAAATTATCCAACCTGGAGGAGTACATCCACTCCCCCTGGATGCACGGCCCCTTCCAGATTGAATTTGTCGCCCTGATTCTTGGCATATTCGGCGGTTCCGACTTCACTTCGCGTTTGGGCTACGTGCTGTTCGGCGTTGCTCTGGTCGCGTTGCCTTATTCGATGCGCCAGCATCTGGGGCGGACAGGTTCCGGTTTCGCTGGAGTTATGTTAACCGTATCGCCGGCATTACTATATTTCAGCCGCTTTGGGCGCAACGACATCATCATGGCCTTCTGGGCCACCGCCCTCCTGGCGCTGATGTGGCGCTACATCCACGAAGACAAAGACCGGTATTTATACCTGGCGTCGGCGGTCCTGGCCCTGATGTTTGCCACCAAGGAGACCGCCTATATTATCGTGTTAATTTTTGGTGCATTAGCCTTTTTGATGGCGATTCCCCAGCTGACACCAGTGGTACTCCGTCGGGGCAGAATTTCGGGATTGAATGGGCCAGCGGCGTTCTTTCTACTGGTATTTACGCTGACCCTGCCCCAGTGGTCGGCGTTAGCGGGCCTGGTCCAGGGCCTGGTCGGGCTGACCCTGGTTAACCCGGAAGGGGTCGCGGGAGGTATCGTCGGTGCGCCGCAATGGGCCGGACCGATGGTGATACTGCCAGTGTATTCGCCTCCGGAGTGGCTGCATGCCATCGCGCCGATAGTATTGGCCGCCGGGCTGCTGTGGTTGAGCCAGTCCGGCGGTTGGTCGGCGAAATCCCTGCTACCGCTAGTGGTCGTGCCCCTGGCGGCATTGGCGGCGGTGGTCCTGGCGATATATCGGCCCCTGGGCCAAATGATAGCGCCGGAAAACCCACCCTGGTTGGTTGACCTTCCCCTGGCCGGAGCGCTGGCGGTCTCCGCTATCGGAATTCTCTTGATCCGACGGCATCCGTGGCGACGGAGCCTGGCACTGATTCTGGGCCCGGCGGCATTGACCTTGATCTATGGCACGCTGTTCACTCCGGTGGTCAATGTAAGTTCTTTAGTGTCCAGCGTGCTGCCATCGGGCATACCGGTGGACACGTCGCTCAATGGCATTCCGGTCAACTTCGTGGTGGCCGGCGGCATCCTGACGGTTGCCTTGGCCGCCTCGGCCGTGCTGGGTCTAATCTGGCGCGGAGGAATCTGGCTGGTCTGCGCGGCAATTTTCTATCCGGTGTGGCTGACCCTGTATACCACCATATTTTCCAACTGGGCGGGTGCGTTCAGCGGTGTGTGGCAAGGGCTGGGCTACTGGATTGCTCAGCAGGAAGTCGCCCGGGGCAACCAACCCTGGTACTACTACTTCGTGGGACTGTCGGTGTACGAGCTACTGCCGGTGGCATTCGGGAGTATTGGGACGATCTATTTTTTCAAGAAGGGCGACATTTTCGGTCTGGTTCTGGCCCTCTGGGCCGGGCTCAGCCTGCTGGCTTACACCGTCGCCAGCGAGAAGATGCCCTGGCTGCTGGTGAACATTACCGTACCCTTCATCCTGCTGGCTGGCAAGTACCTGGGCGACCTGGGTGGGCGAGTCCCCTGGAGAGAAGCCTTTGCCAGGGGGACGGTTTTGCTTCTGGTCGTGACGCCCCTGGGATTTATTGGCGGTGTCTACCTCCTGAGACGTTATGTAAATATAGATGCCAATTTCTCCGCCGTCCATTGGCTGGCATTAATCGGCGTGGCAGTTTTGTCGGTGGTGGGCGCCCGGTTGGTCCGGGTAAGCCGTGGGCAGTTGGGGGTAGCGATGATCGGGCTGGGCACCGCGGCGTTGTTGCTGGCCTTCGGAACCTGGACCGCCTTTCGCGCGGCCTACACCTTTGATGACTCCCATCCGGAAATTCTGGTTTACGCGCAGGGCAGCGCCGATCTGCCCCAGACCTACCAGGATCTCAGGCAACATGTCCTTCCAACTACGCCAGATGACCGCCCAATAAAGGTAGACTATGACCTTTGGTATCCCTTTCAATGGTATGTCCGTGAGGAGGTCCGGGACAACGCGGTAACCTTTACCTGCTTCAAAAACAAAGAAGAGGAAGGGTGGAACGAAAGTTGCCAACCGGTCTCAGAAAACCCGGATGCGGCCGCTCTCTTGTTGACCACTCCCCATTCCAGCGGCGACTCCCAGCTTCTGGACCGCTACTTGAAGTCGGGACCGATGAGAAATTTGCTCTGGTTCCCAGAAAGCTACCGGCGTCCGGGGGAGAACCGGCAGTCGGAAGGCCCGGCCGAAGAATTGTCCCGAGACTTTAGATTTTTCCGGGACACCGCCAGCAGTCGGGAGGCGTGGCAGGGAGCAATTAACTACATTCTGTTCCGGGACCTGGCCCACGACTGGTACAACTCGGAGTATTACAGCTATATCCATAAATAACTTTCCCTGAATAACTTTCCCTGAATAACTTTCCCTGGAAGCCTGGGGTGGCCGGCAGTGACTGTGGGATAATATTCCAGGGAATCAGTCCAGGGTCATCTCCAGGGATCGTGGGACCGTCGCTAAGGAGCGTCTCGAAGGAGCGTCTCGAAGGAGCGTCTCGAAGGAGCGTCTCGATTGAACATCACCAACTGGCGATTGTGGCTGGGTATCGGGGTCAGTGGGTTTTTCCTGCTCCTGCTGGCCTACAACGTTGACCTTACTGAAATAGTCACTTCGCTGGCCGAGGCCAATTACCTCTACGCGGTCCCGGCCTTTGGCCTGTATTTTTTAGCGGTATACTTTCGCTCTATCCGCTGGCGGTTCCTGCTATCGCCCCTGGCTACGGTGCCAGTCAACCGGCTGTATCCGGTGGTGGTCATTGGCTACATGGCCAATAACCTGATGCCGGCCAGGTTGGGCGAATTGGTGCGTTCATACTATCTGGCGCGCCGGGAGAACATTAGCGGGAGCTCGGCGCTGGCGACCATCGCCATTGAGCGCGTCTACGATGGAGTTACCCTCCTGGCTTTTGGCGCGGTATCCGCGCCAGTTTTGTTGCTGATGGGCAGTTTCGACGCGGCCAGCGCGGCATACCGCGCCACTGCCCTCGCCCTGGCCATCGGCGGGATCGCCCTATTCCTGACGGCCCTGGCGGGGTTGACCTTTGCCACCTTTCCCTGGTTTTTGCGGCTGTTGGACCTGGCGTTGAGGCCGGTCCCGTCGGTGATCCGCCCCAGAGCCCGGGGTCTAGCGATCAACTTCATCATCGGGCTGACGGTGCTCAGTTCTCCCCGAAAACACCTGGCGGTGTTCGCTCTTTCCCTGCCGGTCTGGCTATTAGAAGGTTCGATGTATCTCCTGATCAGCTATTCTTTCGGCATCGACCGCTACTTTGATTCCTTCTGGACTCTGTTGCTGGCGCTGGCGCTGCTAACTGCCACCTCCAATCTGGCCAGCGCGCTACCCACCAGCGTCGGAGGTATCGGGCCCTTCGAGCTGGCCGCCCAACAGACCCTGGTGGTGCTGGGTGTGGGGGCGTCGGTGGGCGCGGTTTACGCCGCATTCCTGCACGTGATCGCATTGTGGCTTCCCGTAAATCTAGTCGGCCTGGTACTGCTCTGGAAGCAAAATCTCTCGCTGCGGGGGCTGGCGGACGGCCCCGCCGGTGCCGGACCCGAATCGGCCCGCGGACATATCGGCGCAATTCCCATTGCCCGCGAAGATACCCCGTGAGAGTCGGCATCATTGGCGGAGGCGCGGCTGGTCTGGCCGCCGCTTACGAATTGACCAGACAAGGCCACTACGCCGAGGTCTTCGAGCAGGCGCCCTTCCTGGGCGGTCAGGCTTCGACCTTCCCGGTGGGCGGCGGCCAGTTGGAACGGGGCTATCATCACCTCTTCGTCAGCGACACCGACATGGTGGATTTGATTCACGAAATCGGCCTGGGACACCGGATGGCCTGGCTGGAATCCAAGGTCGGGCTGTATAACAGCGGCAGAATCTGGCCGTTCTCCACCCCCATGGACCTGCTCAGGTTCACGCCTCTCTCCTTGATTCAGCGGCTTAGAGTGGGGTTCTGGACCTTCGTCCTGCAGAAGACCAGGGACTGGCGGAAGTTTGAAAGCATCACGGCCAGGGACTGGATTGTCGGACACATGGGTCAGGAGGCCTATCAGGTTATCTGGGAGCCTTTGTTGAGAGGCAAATTCGGACAGTACTACGATCAGATCAGCATGACCTGGCTGTGGGGCAAGATATATTTACGCGTGGCCTCCCGGGGAAAAAGCCTGCAAAAAGAACGCCTGGGCTACCCGATGGGAAGTTTCGGTGAAGTGTTCGACGTGCTGGCCCAACGAATTGAAGAGCAGGGCGGAAAGGTGCAGGTTCAGGCCAGCGTTGAGCAGATAACCGTCGAAGACGGCGTGGCCACCGGCCTGAGGGTGGCAATTGAAGGCAACGGGGCGCAAAGCCAGGATTTTGACGCGGTAATCGCCACCACACCCTCGTATATCTTTCCCAGGCTGGTACCGTCCCTGCCCCAGGACTACCGGGACCACCTGAACGCGGCCAGGTATCTGTCGGCGGTGTTGATAATCCTGGTATTGGACCGACCGCTATCCAGCATGTATTGGATGAACATCGCCGACCGGGACCTGCCTTTCGTTGGAGTTATCGAGCACACCAACATGATCGACAAGTCCCTTTATGGCGGCAATCACATCGTCTACATCACCAATTACCTGAGCCGGCAAAGCGAACTGTATCAGAAGACCCGGGAAGAACTGCTGGCGGCCTATGTCCCGCATCTCAAGAAGATCAATCCTGACTTTGATAAGTCTTGGATCCTCGAATATCACCACCATAAGGTGGACGGCGCCCAACCCATCATCGGGTTGAACTACAGCCAGCAGATACCAGACCACCGGACCCCCATCAAGAATCTGTACCTGGCCAACACCACGCAGATTTATCCCGAAGACCGGGGCACCAACTATTCGGTCCGGATGGGACGGCAGGTGGCGGAGCTGGTGATGGAGGATTTGGATCAGGCTGTTCCCAAAATCCGCGCTAGGTTGTAAAATAATCCCGGTAAAACTCGCCAGGTGAACTCAACCGGGAACAATGGGCCGGTGGAAATGGCCGGCAAATCCTGGATGCGGCGCATGCTTTTGGAGTGGATTGTGTCTGCAGAACTGAATCGCCCCGGGCAGTCTCGACGTAATTTTCTGGTCAAGCTGGGCCTGGGAGTTGCGGCCCTGGCTGGCGTATCCGGCGGGTTGGTGGGGCTGGGGAAAACGGAGGCTGCGCCGAAAGATCAGGAGTTCCCAGAGGCGGGCTCGATATTCCATCCGGCGCGAGACCCGCGTACAGACCCTCGGCGCGTTTAGTACCCTCAATTTAGTACGCCCATTTAGTACCTCCAATTATCAAAGCCAACCCCGGGCCAGGCCCACCTCCAAAGTGGGTCTGGCCTGTTTTATGGAGCTTCAGCGCCCCATAAAACGTGTAGCTGGGGACTGTCTGCTTTAGCTGACAGGGGAAAGCTACAATCCTCCTTTAAA
>DASTLM010000374.1:0-35059 GCA_035714945.1 Dehalococcoidia bacterium
GGACGGTCGTCCTCGAACCATGGTCGGTTTAACCTGGAAGCGACCAATCAATACCCAGGGTCTGCTGACTTTCGCTCCTTGTTTGCGCCCCGCAGACTATGCTAGGATTTGGACCAGGAAAAAGAGGGGATGAAGGGGCAAATGATGACCGAGAACAAAGAAAAGAAAGATAAGCTGGCGGCCTTGGAAATTGCCCTGGGGCACATCGAGAAGGACCACGGCAAGGGTGCCGTGATGCGTTTAGGTGAAATTGCCCTGCGGCTGGCGACTGAGGTGATTCCCACCGGCTCACTAAGTCTAGATATTGCACTGGGAGTCGGCGGCATTCCCCGCGGTCGAGTTACAGAGATCTACGGTGGTGAGTCTGCCGGTAAATCCACCCTGGCGATTCATATCATGGCCGAGACTCAGAAACTGGGCGGAATCGCGGCTTATATTGACGCAGAGCACGCGCTGGACCCCAACTACGCCGCCAACTGCGGGCTAAATCTGGAAAGCCTGCTGATTTCTCAGCCGGATAGCGCCGAGCAGGCCCTGGACATCACCGAGCAACTGGTCCGCAGCGGCGCCGTTGACATGATTATCGTCGACAGTGTGGCCGCCCTGGTGCCCCAAGCAGAAATCGACGGCGACATGGGCGATACCCACGTTGGACTGCAAGCCAGGCTGATGTCGCAAGCCCTGCGCAAACTGACCTCCTCCATTCATCACTCCCGGACTGCGGTGGTCTTCATCAATCAGCTGCGTGAGAAGGTGGGGGTCGTCTATGGCAGTCCGGAAGTCACTCCCGGCGGGCGGGCGCTCAAGTTTTATAGCTCAGTCCGCATCGACGTACGCCGGGTTGAGTCGCTAAAGCAGGGTGCGGAAGTGATCGGCAACCGGGTAAAGGCCAGAATCGTCAAGAACAAAGTGGCGGCGCCTTTCCGGGTGGCCGAGTTCGACATCATGTTCAACAAAGGCATCAGCAAGATGGGAGATTTGCTGGATCTTGGTGTCGATCAGGGAATCATCAAAAAGGCCGGGGCATTCTACTCCTACGGTGAAACTCGTTTGGGGCAGGGCCGAGAGAACGCTAAAGAGTTCCTCTCGGAACATTCGGAACTCGCCCGGGCCCTCGAAGTGCGAATCCGAGGACAAGCACCCCCTCCGGGGCCAGGGTCCAGCAACGGCGCTCACCCGCCGGTGGCAGATTCAGAACTTTCCCCAGCCACGTTCTCCGCGCCGGAAGACACCAAATAGTGGATCGAGATCCTCTGCACCCAGGTGGTATGCCTCCTACAGATTCGCTGGCAGATTCGCTGGCAGATTCGCTGGCAGATTCGCTGGATGGTGAGGGACCTCTGGTAAAGGCAAGGGACGCCGCAATACGCTTCTTGGGCTACCGAGCCCGCAGTGAAGCTGAAGTGCGGCGTCGGCTTTCCAAACAATATAGCCCTGAAGTCGCCGAGCAGGTTATTGAGACCCTACTGCGGCAGCACCTTCTCGACGACAGTTCCTTTGCCCAAGAATGGCGCAGCAGTCGGGAACAGCACCGGCCCCGGGCCAAACGAATGGTGCAGCAAGAATTGAGGCAACTGGGAGTCTCTTCCGAAATAATCCAGGACTCCCTGGACGGGTTTAGCGATGAAACGAATGCCTACAATGCGGGGATTAAATTAGTACGCAAGTTAACCGGCCGAAACTTCTCCGATGAGGAATTTCGCCGCCGCATTTCGTCGCTCTTGCAGCGGCGTGGCTTCAGCTACGGCACGGTCCGGGAAACCGTGGAGAAACTCTGCCAGGAGCTAGGGGCGGACTCGCTGCACCGCCAGCATGACGCCGAAGATAATGAAGAGGAAACTCAACCCCCAGATGCCAAATCCTATGGGAGTGCCCAGCAAACTGAGCAGAGTTAGCCGGGCAACCAGAAAGGCGCCGGCCACGGATCCACCAGCCAACCAGGCCAGACCCACACTTCGCTTGCGGTTCACCGAGAGACTGATCAATTCCCCCGCCCCATATCCAACGCCAAGAACGATAATACTGCCGACAAAAGAGAGGTTCAGCAGAATTAGAATTATATTGACCATGGCCCAGAGGATCCCGCCACCAACTGCTGTGGCGACTGCGACACCCACCGCCCGGGCATAATAGGTAGGCCGTACGTCGTAGGTCGGCATACGTACCCCTCGGCCGCACTCGCGGCAGCGAATGCCGACCGGAGCTTGCACCATGCAACTGGTACACACCCATTTGGCGCACTGGCTACAGAAAAGCCCGGTCTCGGTGTCGGGGTGCCAGAAGCAGGTTCCAGTATTGGCCCGTTCTGGTTGAACGTCCGGCGGTCGCTTCATCACTACCCGCTATTGGTAATTGGTGGCTGGTGGGACCCGGTCAATCCACTGGTCCCGGTCATCAACATCCCGGTCTTTAAGCAGCCGGTTCAGCAACACTTGCTTCCGGGGAATACCTTCAGGCGTTGGGCCACCGTTGGACAGGATCCGCTTCATAATTACTAACATCAGCACCACCAGGCAAAACCAGATTAGAGCTGCCGGTTTTCCCAGAAGCAACGCGCCAAAGGGCAATCCAGTTAGCGCCACCAACGCCCAGATCCCGGAACTCCTGGTGATCAGCCAACCTACTGCAAACACCAACAGAAAAGCCCCGAACAAATACGGAGATAACGCCAGCAGCACTCCTGAGATTACCGAGATACCACGCCCCCCCTGAAAATGGGTAAACACCGACCAGTTATGCCCCGCAACCGCCAGGGCTGAAGCCAGCAATAGCCCCGGGGAATACTGATCCAATCCTGATATGTAATGCCCAATTAAGACCGGAGAAGCCCCCTTTACCAGAACGTCAAACATCCCCGATGGTACCAGCCACCACTTACCCACCTGAGAGGCCACATTGCTGCCGCCCAGGTTCCCACTGCCGTATTCACGAATGTCGATGCCTCTAGCCAGCTTGCCGATGAGGTAGGCCGACGGCACCGCACCCACCAGGTAGGCATAAATACACAGCCCGGCAATCTCCATCAGCGGCTCTGATCCAGGGCTAACTGGAGCATCGAGTCAGCTTTCTGGATGCCTCCTCCAAACGCTCTACAGTTTCCATCGGAGGGCCCTTGGTCCCTGGCAGCAGCTCTCCGGTATTGCCCAGACCATGATAATCGCTACCGCCGCAGGGTATCAGGTCGTGACGTTTGGCGATGTCCAGCAAACGCGCGATGGTGTCTGGCGAGTATTGTGCGTAGTGGACTTCCATGCCCACCAGGCCTGCCTCTTTCAAATGCTCGACTTTACTCTCGAGGTCCGCCAGCTGAGCGGGATGTGCCAGCACTGCAACCCCACCGATCCGTGACAGCATCGCCACGCCTTCTTCCGGGGTCATCTTCGCGCGGTGGGCGTAAGCCAGCCCGTTGCGACCCAAATACTCGGCGAAAGCGTCCTTGGGTTCTTTAAAGTAGCCCTTTTCCACCAGCGCCAGGGCAATATGAGGACGCCCTACCGAGCCATCGCCGGCTATTTCCCGCACCCGCTCCCATTCGATGTGAAGCCCATACTCGGCCAATTTTTCCACCATCGCCTTGCCGCGTTCCAGGCGACCTTCCCGAAACCGTCTGAGCACACCCTGGAACTGGTCATCTTCGTACCGAATAAAATATCCCAGCATGTGTATTTCATCACCGGGTATGTCGGTGCTCAACTCCAGCCCCGGGATGAGCCGCAGGTCGGGGAATTCCCTGGCTGCCTGGTAAGCCTCGGCCAGACCGTCGGTATTATCGTGGTCGGATACCGAAACCACCTTGAGGCCCTGGCGGGCCACCAGATTAATCAGTTCAGTGGGAGTCAAACGGCCGTCGGATGCGGTAGTGTGTAAATGAAGATCAACCACTGCGCCCATATCTAGTCCACCGTCCTGTCAATCCGCTGGATATTGGTGGCTCGTCCAGTTTCAGGGTCAATGTCCAGCAAAACCGAATTCATGGTCACCGGCCCATTAGCCACATTCAACCTTTGGGGCATACCGGTCAGAAAGCGATCCAGGACCGCGTCAACTTCGCTTCCGATCACCGAATTGATCGGGCCGGTCATTCCTACATCGGTCAAATACCCGGTGCCCCTGGGTAGTATTTTAGCGTCTACCGTGCCCACATGGGTGTGAGTGCCCAGGACAGCGCTCACCCGACCATCCAGATACCAGCCCAGGCCTTGCTTTTCCGAAGTAGCTTCGGCGTGAAAATCCACGATAATGATCTTGGGGTTTTCGGCGGTTTTCACGTCCTTCAGGATCGCGTCAGCGGTTCGGAAAGGGCAGTCCAGAGGCGGCATGAACACCCGTCCCATTAAATTCAGTATCATAACCCCGTTATGGAATAGAAAGCCGCGACCGGGGGCGTTTGGGTAGTTCGCCGGGCGTATCAGGGGCAGGCCTTCGTCCATTGCGGGAATAATCTCCTTCTGGTCCCAGATATGGTTGCCGGACGTCAGCACATCGACCCCATTGTCCAGCAGCTCGTAAGCCGTGTCGGGAGTGATGCCAAAGCCGCCCGCCGTGTTCTCGCCGTTGGCGACTACCATGTCGATTCCGAACTCCTGGCGGACCTCCGGCAAAAGGGATTTGATGGCCTGTCTGCCCGGCTTACCGATGATGTCACCAATCATTAGGATACGCAAGTTTTACCATCCTGGGTTTTCAAATTAAAAGGGACCCAATGCCGGGTAGCTCCGGTTTGGGTCCCTGACAAGTTCCCCACAGTCTTTTCAGCAGCCTACCCCACCAAAGCCTCGCTGATTCGCATTGGTCCAGCAGCCACTGCCAGATCCCGGCTTAACGCGCATACTCGGAATTCCGAGTTTCTCTAATCACGGTTACCTTGATCTGCCCCGGGAATACCAGTTCTGTTTCCACCTTCTTGGCGATGTCCCGGGCCAGGGCAGCAGACTGGATGTCGTCCAGATCTCCGGGTTTGACCATCACCCGAACCTCACGCCCGGCTTGAATCGCGAAAGCCCGTTCCACACCGGCAAAGCTGACCGCCGCATCTTCCAGTTCCCGGAGTCGCTTGACGTACTGGTCAAGGGACTCTTTGCGGGCGCCCGGCCTGGCGGCGCTGATTGCATCGGCGGCCGCGACCAGGAACGACTCGATGGAGGAGTGTTCATCATCGTGGTGCTCCTTGATACAAGCGCAAGTCGCCTGGTTAACGCCGTATTTGGCGGAAAGCTCGGCACCGATTTCGGCGTGAGGTCCTGGGACCTCATGGGTCAATGCCTTGCCGATGTCATGCAGCAGACCGCCGACCCTGGCGAGTTGCACATTAGCACCCACTTCGGCCGCCAGCATGCCCGCCAGCAATCCCA
The DNA here is from genome assembly GCA_035714945.1 of Dehalococcoidia bacterium. Lineage (GTDB taxonomy): Bacteria > Chloroflexota > Dehalococcoidia > Lucifugimonadales > UBA3495 > Casp-Chloro-G3. Next base: position 5,352 of record DASTLM010000374.1, read on the forward strand.
CTTCAATGCAGTGCTTGAGTACATTCTCACCATAACTGTACCGATACTTGAGCTGGCCCAGGTATCGGATTAACTCCGGGTCCAGACCGGTTACGGCCATGTCAAAGGTGGCCTGTTCACCGGCTTTCCAGATAGTCTGTTCGATGTCCTTGTGAGCTCGGTTGACCATATCCTCAATCCTGGCCGGTTGGATTCGTCCGTCCGTCACCAACTTTTGCAGGGCCAGCTTGGCGATCTCCCGCCGCACCGGGTCAAAACAGGATATAGTAACTACTTCTGGAGTATCGTCGATGACGATATCCACTCCAGTAAGGGCCTCCAATGCTCGAATGTTCCGGCCTTCGCGGCCAATGAGACGACCTTTCATCTCATCATTGGGCAGGGATACGGTGGACGTAGTAGTTTCTGATACTACGTCAGTCGCCAGACGGTTAATGGCTAACGTAATGATGCTGCGGGCGTTTTCGTCGGCTCTTACCTTGAAGTCCTTCTCCAATTCGTAGTATCGGCGGGACAGATCATGCTCAGCCTGTTCCTGGCCTTTGAGCACCACCATTTCCCTGGCCTCCGCCACACTTAGCTTGGACACTTCTTCCAACGCCCGAATCTGTTGTACCTTCAGCGCGTCTGCTTCGTTTAGTGCCCGTTGGACTTGAATTTCCTTCTCGGCAAGCCTGCCTTTTTGACCTTCAAGAGACTCGGTTTTGCGCTCCAACTGCTCTTCTTTCTGGGCGAACCGCCTTTCCAGTCGGACAAGCTCCTGGCGCTGTTCCTTGATTTCCTGCTCGCCCAAATTGCGTAGCTTCAACGCTTCCTCCTGGGCTATCAGGAGAATTTTCCGCTTGTCCTCATCCGCCTGGCCTAAAACTACCCTGGCTTCTTCTCTGGCGCTTGCCACCCGCTTACCGTCGATTGTGACGCGGAGGATGAGCCAAACTGCAACCCCCGATCCAGCTATCCCTGCGGCCGCTAGAACGGAGAGGATAATGACTAGAACTGACATATAACCATTCCTTTCCGACTAGTTTACCGTATCTAAGAGACGGACTCTCTTGATTAGATATCGTATCGATAACCGCCGGATGTGTCAAGGCAAATCTGACCGACCACCGGGCCTCTTCAAAGCCCGCAAACAACCAAAATACCCGCTGGTAGGGCCGCAATCTCATGGCAAATGCGGGATTGATTCCGGGCCGCCGACCCTCGCCGAGACGACTAATCGACCCGGCAGATTGGCGAAATAGTATTGAGGCTAATCCGTTCTGTGCTCTATAATTACGCTATAATTACCCTATAATTACCTTTTAATTACCTTATAACTATATGGAGAGTCTTGAAGACCTTTCAACTTTTGTCGGTGGGTTCCTGATGGCTAAATTAGACTATTATGAGGTCTTGGGCGTGCCCAAGAGCGAGTCCGAAGAGAATATTCGCCGGGCTTTCCGCAAGAAGGCCATGGAGTACCATCCTGACCGGAACAAGAATCCGGATGCTGAGGAAAAGTTTAAGGATATCAACGAAGCCTATCAAGTTCTCAGCGACGCCAAGAAGCGGGCCCAGTATGATCGCGTTGGCCATGCCGGAGGTAACAGCAACGGCGGCTTCGGCCGTCCCTTCGAAGGCTACGATGTGTTTGGTGGCTTTGGGGATATTTTCGATTCCTTCTTTGGCGACGCCTCTGGGCGCCGGGCCAGCGAACCGCAACGGGGCGGCGATATCCAGCAACGAGCAACGCTGACCTTTGATGAAGCGGTGTTCGGCGTCGAGAAGGAGATCGAAGTCAATCGAGTCGAACCCTGTCATCACTGCTCCGGCGCTGGGAATGAGCCTGGCACCAGCGTGAAGACTTGCGGTACCTGCCAGGGTAACGGACAGGTACGTAGGACTCAGCGCAGTCTCTTTGGACAATTCGCTCAGATTACTACCTGTCCCACCTGTCAAGGACGGGGAAGCGTTATTGAAGTCCTGTGTACCAACTGCAAAGGCGCGGGCCTGGAACGCCGCCAGCGTAAAACCGCCGTGACGATTCCCGCCGGGGTGCAGGGGGGCATGCAGATTAGACTCACTGGGGAGGGTGACGTGGGACGCAACGGGGGTCCGCCGGGAAATCTCTATGTTCAGGTGGCGGTAAAAGAACACCCGGTGTTTGAGCGGGAAGAGTTCGACCTCATCTACGAGTTGCCCTTGAATATGGTTGAGGCGGCTCTGGGAGCCGAGAAGGACATACCCACTCTGGAGGGTGACACTGAAGTCCTGAAAATACCCCACGGCACCCAGCCTGGCCACGAATTCCGCATCAAGGGCAAAGGCGTGCCTCATATCCACAGTAACCGCCGGGGTGATCTGCGAGTGCTGGTAGACATTCAAGTGCCGGAGCGTCTGAGCAACCGCCAGAGGGAGTTGCTAAGGGAATTGGCCGCGTCCTTCGGTCAGGATAACGGTCAAGACGATGTTGAAGAGCAGCCTGAGGCCAAAGCGAATAACGAGGCAGAACATCATGACAAGGACAAGGGCATTTTTGGCCGCATCAAGGATGCTTTCGGTTAAATTATCCGACTAAAACCCCCTCCAGTTGACTATCGGACAACCCGGAGACAGCGAACCGGGTTGTTTTTCAGTGAGCAAATATGCAATGGCACGAGTTAAGCATCGAGGTACCCTTCGAGTACGTGGAGCCGATCTCCTATCTGTTCGACCGCTACGGCCACGGCATGTCGATGGAGATCCTGGGCTCGGATCAGGTCCTGTTGCGGACCTACCTGCCATCCACATCTCGACAGAGACTGGCACACATCGAAGTGGGGGTCAAGCTGACCAGCCTGCTCCAGCCCCTGGGCGAGCTAAAGATCGAGCCGCTGCCACCTGACGAAGATTGGCAGAACGCCTGGAAGTCCCACTTCAACCTGCTCAAGCTGGGCCGGCATCTGGTAATCAAGCCCTCCTGGATCGAATACCAGCCAGAACCGGAGGATCTGGTAATTGAACTGGACCCTGGCATGGCCTTTGGCACGGGATACCATCCGACCACCTACACCTGCCTGGAGGCCTTGGAAAACCTGATCGAGCCGGGTATGAACGTTCTCGACCTGGGGGTCGGGTCAGGGATACTGACCATCGCCGCCGCCAAGCTGGGAGCGAGAAATGTCCTGGCCATGGATATCGATTCGGTGGCGATAAAGACCGCCCGTCAGAACTTCCGCCGCCTGGGAATCCTGCAACGGGTCACGTTGGTCCAGGGGACGCTGCCCAACCCCCTGGCCCGGCCGGGCGAGTTCGATTTGGTCGTGGCCAACATTTCTTCCCGGGCAATCCGTGAGCGCGCGGCTCATATGCTGCCCTTGCTGAACCAACCGGGGGCATTGATCGCATCAGGAATCATCAACGACCAGGCTCAGGAGACTGAAGAGGCTCTGGCGCGGGCCGGGTTCGTCGTACAGAATACTTGGCCCAAGGATGATTGGATCAGCCTGGTTTGCCGGGCAAGCAATATTTCGGCTTAAACTGTTTGGCTGAGTCGCTCAACAGAAATCAGGCCATTACACCGGAAGCCTAGCTTTACCCGGAAGCCTAGCTTTACGAAGCCCAGCTTTACGAAGCCCAGCTTTACGAAGCCCAGTTTTACAGCGAAAAATCCACGTAACGCTCACCGATATCCGGTAGCACGGTAACCACGACCCGACCCGGGCCCAATTCCCTGGCAATGTTTAGTGCGGCGAACACGTTGGCCCCCGAAGATATACCCACTAGCAGGCCTTCCTCCCTGGCCAGTCTCCGACACATCTGGCCAGCCTCTTCATCAGTCACCTGCGTTATCCCATCCAGCAGGTTCCGGTCCAACAGCGGGGGCACGAAATCTGCGCCAATGCCCGGTATCATGTGACGCCCCGCCAGGCCGCTGCTCAAAACCGGGGACCCGGCAGGCTCCACCGCAATAATTCGGACCCTCGGATTCACTTCTTTGAGACGCCTTCCCACCCCGGTGATGGTGCCGCCGGTGCCCACCGCCGCCACAAACGCGTCTACTTCACAGTCGGCTGCTTCAATAATTTCCTGGGCGGTGTTCTGGTAGTGGGCCTGCACTACTTGAGCGTCGTTAAAAATATCCAGCAAGAGGCTATCCGGACTGGAAGCGGCATAGGTTGTGGCGGCTTCAGTGGCACCCTGCATCCCCAGGTTGGGGGAGGTCAACCTAACTTCGGCCCCGTAACGTTCCACCAGGCGACGCAGGTTCAGCGGGGCGTTGCTGGGCATGAAAATCGTCAGTCGGTACCCTTTGGCCGCGGCAACCATTGCCAGCGCAACACCGCTGTTGCCGCTGGTCGCCCAGATCAATATCGACGACGCAGAAACCAACCCTTGCCTTTCGGCGTTTTCCACCACCGCCAGGGCGATCCGGTCTTTGACACTGCCGCTGGGATTGCGGCTTTCCAGCTTGGCCAGGAGGCGCGCTGAACCAGGTTCAATCACATGGCTCAGGGCCAGCAAAGGTGTGCCGCCAATCAGGTCCAGCACGCTTGTAATCAACTGGGCCACGAAATCTCCTCAGCAAATCTCCACAGCAAATCTCCACAGCAAATCTCCTCAGGAATCCTCCCCGGAGTTCCCTGGAATCCACTCTGGAGCGGTGGGGTTGGAGTGATGGAGTAGAGGAAGTTTGGCACACTTTTTAGACCAGCGTCAACCACCCAAAAATAGCCGCTATTCCTCAACTTTGGTGCTATAATTGCCCTGGGCAAATTCTGGCCGTACCTGCCGGTCCCTTCCCGCAACGCAATAACGCCACTGATGGAACAGGTAGAACTACAACGTTACCAGATAACTGGACTGCTGGGCACCGGCGCCGACTATGATGTTCGGGCCGCCATCGACCAGGAAACCCGACAGCAGGTGGTTCTGAAACGCCCGGTGCCCCAAGCGATCAGCCGCCAGATGCACGGCCCCATTGAAGCCCGCACCGACCGCACCCTCCAGTTGTACCAGGATTTGGGCAATCAGATTCCCCATTTGGCGCCGGTACTTGGCTATTCGGCCCGGGCGAACCATGACCGCTACTACGGCGATTCTCTAGGCCAGGAATACCGGGTTCTGGTGGTGGCCAGAGCGCAGGGCATCCCTCTGGCGGGGGACGTTCGGGCGCGAATCTTGAAGGTACCCATTGGTCTGGGGCAAAACCTGTTCGCTTTACATCCATTGCCTTACCTGGCCAGTGACCCACCCTTTGGGGTACAGCAGCAGCTGGTTGACCTGCAGGAACGGTTCTTCGATGCCGGCTACGTGCTGTTGGATCAGGGCCCACAGAATATTTTTTACCAACCGGCCACCAACAGCATCACAATCATTGATTCCGGTGACCTGGTCGCCCCGCTTGAGCCGAGTAGCTCAAGAAGTAGCAGCTCAAGAAGTCGGCGGCACCGGGACATCCACGATTTCTACCTGGAAGTTCTCAAGTTTTACATCGTTCCCCAGCTTCCTCCCCGAGCAGCCGCTGGTTACCGCGACCCTTATGGAATGCGCCCGGTAATTTCCCTGGAGGAAGAACTGGACGAATTGGCCAGACGATTTGGCAATTTTGCCGACCCGGCCCGGAACGCCGCGCTCTACCTGATCGCCAAGGTGCGGGATCGGGCTTATACTGATTTTGGGGATTTCAGAAAGGACTTGACGGGCTATTTAGAGGAAGTTAGAATCCGCAACCGGACCCTTACCAACCTGGATGAAGCCAAACAGGCTTGGCGTGACGCACTACAATTACTCCACGAAGAATACTGGCGCCGTTACCTGTTCAACCCGATTACTGACCTGGCCGCATTCGATACATTTGTTTAGCGCCCGAACATTTGCTAAACCCCAAAGGGGATTTTAAGGAAGCCCGCTATGATTGCCAGCACGTACTCCAGTTTCCAAGACAACTCTTCTCATGGAGAGGACTCCTTTCTGGTCAAAGACCTGGGCGACGGCAGTTTTCTGGACGTGGTCCTGGATGGAGTCACCGGGCACGGTGGTGAAGAGGCCAGCAGTTCAGTGGCCAACGCGCTTAACGCGGCGACCATTAACACGCTGGAGGATGTGGTCAAAGTGCTTGAAGAGATGAATGCCGAGTTCTATCAGGTGGGCGGGGGACGTTTCCTGCTAACCACCGTGTCGGCGGCCATGTATCGGGGTGACCGAATCTACGCCATCAATGCCGGTGACAGTCCCATCTATCACGTAAGGTCCGATACCCACCAGCAATTGGCGGGGAGAGTGGGTGGATTGCTCCGCCCCGGCGGCACCAAGGTAATTGGCGGAGAAGAGCATCTGAATCTGTACCGTACCGAGGTGGAAGTCAAACCCGGCGACAAGCTGATCGTGGCCAGCGATGGCGTCAGTGACAACGTGCGTGTCTCCGAGTTGGTGGACATCATCAGGAAAGCATCCTCCCCGGAAGAAGCCGCGCAAATGGTCAAAGGCCGCATCGACCTTCACCTGGAACAGGGTCTGGCCCCTGAGTTGCTGGGTGCCAGGTATCGCCACGACGACCAGACCGCCATCTTCCGTTTCTTTGGCGCCAGCGTTAAAGTAAGCCAATGACATGAGCCGCCCAACAGTTTAACCTGCTTCGGCCAGGATGCCGGCGGCATTACCACGGCAAAGTAGTCCATTAGTACCTTCACCTGGCGGCCGACAACGTTTATGATACGTCGACAAGAACGGTTAGACATTTACGTTAATATTAACCGTTGATATCAACCCGGAAACCTTCTTGTTAGAAAAACCTTAACCTGTTAAAATGCACCCGCTTGCCAGCAGCATAAGCCTCGGCGATCAGGAAGGAGCAGAGATTTGGGGAAAATCAAGGTAGCCATCATCGGGGTGGGCAATTGTGCTTCATCTCTGGTTCAGGGCGTCAATAAGTATGTAGAATTGCCCGAGAATGAAGACGTCCCCGGGGTCATGCACACCCGAATCGGAGAATATCGAATTGAGGACATCGAAGTTGTCGCGGCATTTGACATCGACGAAAACAAGGTGGGTAAAGACCTCTCCGAGGCCATCTATTGCCAGCCCAACAACACCCTCAAATTCGCCGAGGTTCCACGAACCGGAGTAATCGTCCAGCGCGGGATGACTCACGATGGCATTGGCAAGTATGTCTCCCACCTGGTCAAAAAATCCAATCATTCCACTGCCGACATATCCGGCATCCTCAAAGAACGGGAAGTTGATATCGTCATTAATTACCTGCCGGTGGGCAGTGAAATGGCCACGAAATGGTACGTTGAGCAAGTCCTGGACGCCAGGTGCGGATTCATCAACTGCATACCGGTGTTTATGGCCAAAGAAGCGTACTGGCGGGGCCGCTTTGAGGAGCGTGGTCTGCCCATCATCGGGGACGATATCAAGTCCCAGGTCGGCGCGACCATTCTCCACCGGTTACTGACCCGCCTTTTCGAAGACCGGGGTGCAACCATCGAAAACACCTATCAGTTGAACTTCGGCGGCAACACCGATTTTCTGAACATGCTGGAGCGGGAACGGCTGATCTCCAAGAAGATCTCCAAGACCGGTGCCGTCACCTCTCAAATGGATGAGCAAATTTCGGCAGATCAAGTCCACATCGGCCCCAGCGACCACGTGCCCTGGCTGCTGGACCGCAAGTGGTGCTACATCCGCATGGAGGGCAAAATCTTCGGGGGAGCGCCGATCAACATTGAAACTAAACTGGAGGTATGGGATAGTCCCAACTCGGCCGGAGTGGTGGTGGACGCCATCCGCTGCGCCAAGTTGGCCCTGGACCGGGGAGAGGGGGGCGCGATATATGGGCCCAGCGCATACTTTATGAAATCGCCTCCCGTCCAGTACACCGATGATGTGGCCCGTCAGATGGTTGAGGACTTTATTAGCGCCAAGGGCACCCTCAGTTATTAATTGTTGGGAGAGGGGGGTAGGTGGATGAATCGCTTAAAAATAGCGATGGTATCTCCCTATGATTTTACCTGGCCCGGGGGCGTGACCGCTCACGTGTCCCAACTTAGCAACGAACTGCGCCGGTTTGGGCATCAGGTTCAAGTACTGGCGCCGCATTCGCCTTCAAGACAGGGTGACGATACTACTCCCTTCGTTCCTCTTGGGCGTTCGGTCCCCCTGCCCAGCGGCGGTTCGGTGGCTCGAGTCTCTTTGTCCTGGTGGCTCTACCGGAGGATCCGCTCTCTGTTGGAGCGGGAGTCCTTCGACATTATTCACCTGCACGAACCCCTGGCGCCAGTACTGCCATTGTGCGTACTGGAAGCTTCCAATGCCGTAAACATTGGTACCTTTCACGCCTACTACAAACGTCAGCACCTGTACCGGCTGAGCCACCCGATCATCAAGCGATGGCACGACCGACTGCATGGCCGCATCGCGGTGTCTCCGGTGGCGCAGCGCTACGTCAACAAATTTTTTCCCCGGGAGTATCGAATTATTCCCAATGGCATTGACGTTGACCACTTTGCCAGGAACCCCCAACCTTGGCCCCAGTATCAAGATGGCAAGACCAACATCCTCTTCGTGGGAAGGCTGGAAAAGCGCAAGGGATTGCGATATTTGTTGGATGCTTACAGCCGCCTGCAAAGAGAACTTCCCAAGACCCGATTGCTGGTAGTTGGGCCGGGCAGTCCCGATAAAGAGTCGCACCGTATTCTCAGCGCACGCAACCCTCGGGACGTAGTGATGGTGGGCAAGGTATCGTATCGGGACCTGGCCCGATACTATGCTACCGCCGATATTTTCTGCTCGCCGGCCACCGGAGCGGAGAGCTTCGGAATCGTGCTGCTGGAGGCAATGGCCGCCGGCAAATCGGTGGTCGCATCGGACATCGAAGGTTACAACGGCATTGTATCCCATGGCAAGCAGGGGTTGCTCGTCCCCAAACGTGACCCTCAAGCCTTGTTCGAATCGCTGTCCTACCTGGCCAACAACCCTGACCTTCGGGCCAGGATGGGAATCCAGGGTCAGCAAATGGTTCAGCAATACCGCTGGAGTTCAGTGACCCGCCGGGTGGAAGAATATTATTACGAAACCATGGAAACCGTCCAACAGACGTGGGAAGGGAATGGCCGTTCTGGGAAGAGAGCAGTTTAGGTCGGCGATGTTCCAGTACGTGGAGTTGCCCGGCGCCCGTTTTTTTCGCACCCTCGGGCTCACGCCCAACTCTATAACTCTGCTGGGGTTCGCGATTTGCGTAGCCGCCGCCTTTCTGGTCGGTTATGGTTGGCTGTTGATCGGGGGCGTCGTTTTCCTGGTGGGTGGAGGTCTGGACCTGTTCGATGGAGCGCTGGCCCGCCTCACCGACAAGGCTAGCCCCTTTGGAGCCCTGCTGGACTCGGTATTCGACCGGCTGGGAGAAGCTAGTTTGTTCGTGGGACTGTCCATTTACGGCCTGCGGGCCGATTTCGCAGAACCCTTCAGGCTATTTTTCCTGACGGCTCTGCTGCTGGCCCTGATTTTTTCCCAGGGCGTCAGCTATCTACGGGCCAGGGGCGAGGGTTTGGGAGTGTTTACCAGGGCCGGAGTGATGACCCGTACCGAACGGGTGATTATCCTCGGCGTCGGCCTGATCATTGACCATTTTCTTGGCTTCAGCTTCATCGTCTGGGTGCTGGTCGCCATTGCCGGCGTTTCCTGCTTCACCCTGTTGCAACGGATGTTTACCATCCGAAATATGCTGGACAAAGCTGGATAACCTCCAGCTTCCCGTGTAAACTGTAGCCGACCGGCGGTTCGTGGCGTTGCGCCGGAAACTCAGCCCATCACTGCCGGCGCGGTCCGGGAGCCGGCGTTGGCGGACAAAGTTTGGTTAGCTGGTGTATCCGGTCCTGAATACGAAAGCGTCTCGCCCGGGTAATCGCGATTGAATACTCGCCAGGAGAAGACAAAGTGCCCAGAGAATTGAAGGTGGAAATGAGCGGCCAGGGTCTTAGAGTAGCCGTGGTGGTCGCCAGATTCAACCAGTTTGTGACCGGGAGGTTATTGGAAGGCGCCATCGAAACTCTGACCCGTCATGGCGTCAGAGATGATGACATCACCTTGGCCTGGGTCCCCGGGTCCTTCGAATTGCCGGTGGTTGCCAAGTCCTTCGGCACCAGCGGGCAGTACGACGCCGTAATCTGCCTGGGGGCGGTGATCCGAGGGGAGACCGACCACTACGAAATGGTGGCGAACCAGGCCGCTGCCGGTATCAGCGCCGCCGGCCGAGAAACCGGCATACCCACGGTATTTGGCGTTCTCACCACCGATAATATGGAACAGGCCATCAATCGCGCCGGGGGCAAGTCGGGGAACCTGGGCAGCAACGCAGCGTCAGCCGCCATCGAGACCGCCCGGCTGGTGCAGGCCATCAAGACCGCTTGAATTCAACCAGTTAGGGAAGGGGATTATGAAGTTTGGTGTAACCGTACCCAACAACTGGGGAATCGCCGACCCCCAGCAGGTACTGGCCTTTGGCCCGCTGGCCGAGGACCTGGGGTACGACTCGGTCTGGGTGATGGACCATCTGTTCAATAACGGGTACATTCGACAGCGACTGGACGGGAAACCATATTATCATCCCCTGGCAATCCTCTCCCACCTGTCGGCAACCACCAAAACTGTGCTGCTGGGCACCTCGGTGCTGGTGCTGCCGTATCACAACCCCATCGAACTGGCCAAATACACCGCCACCCTGGACCAAATGTCCGGGGGCCGGGTTACCCTGGGTGTGGGCGTGGGCGCCATGACCGAGGAGTTCGAAGCGTTGGGCATACCCATGAAGCAGCGCGGTGCGCTGACCAACGAGTGCATCGCGATCATGAAGGAACTGTGGACTGGCGAAGACCCCAGCTACCACAGTCGCCGCTGGAACTTCGCCGACCTCAAGTTCTCGCCCAAGCCAGTGCAAAAGCCCCACATCCCCATCTGGGTCGGCGGGGCCAGCCCGGGAGCCCTGAAACGCGCTGCCACTCTGGGCGACGGCTGGCATCCCTCGGGAGTTGCCGCCGAGGACTACAGCATCAGCCGCCGCGCGATTCAGGAATCAGCCAGAGCCGCGGGGCGAAGCCCGGAGTCTTTGACCTGGTCGGCTCGAGTAGAGGTAGAGGCCCACGGCGCTCCCTCCAGCGACCGGGCCGCCGCTCGCGCGCGCATCTCGGGGGACAACGTGGACCAGATGATCGCCGGCATCGCCGCCTACCAGACCGCCGGGGTAGAGCACATTGTCCTGGCGTTGAACACCCGGGAAGTTCCCAGGATCACCGAGTTGATGGAGACCATCGCTCGGCGAGGGATCCCCGGGTTTCGCGAGGGATCCCCGGGTTTCTAGGTTATTACCGGTAATACCAAATCGCTTTGCTGGTGTTATCAACCCAGCCCGCGGTTCCTGAGCAGGTCGAAGGGCGGCGGCCCGAAGTCCCCGGATGGTTCGACCGGCCCATTCCACGAAGTCCAAGGCCCTTCCGCCAGAATCAGGTTCCGGCATCCTCTCCCTGGTTTAGCGTTGCTTGGCGATTCGCCTTGCCCCGGTCGGCAACGAACTGCTGAAGGTCTGTCCAGTCCTGAAGCAGTCCCTGCATCTGCTCGTCGGCAACGTCACCATGGCCATAGTGTACTTCCTGGAAACCGTCTACTATGTGGGCCACCGGGTCGGGAGGCAGCGTCTGGCCCAGCCCGCTCTGGTGCTCCTTGGGAGTCTGCTCTTCTCGTTTCGGGCGGCCAATGTCCTCTGACAGCAGCAAAAAGCTATGATACAGCTCCCTTGGATCCCGCGGTTCCGGACGCCGCCGGCCGTCTCCTCCGGCGGCCTGCACCAGATTATCCCACCAGCCGCTAATCACAGAGGCCAAATCCCGATTGGCCCGGTCCCAACTGAAGAGCGATTCCCTGGTCTCTTCAACCTCACCGGGGCTCTTGAAATAGCGGCGAAACCGGAACAGGTGAAACAATACCCATCCAACAATGATGGTGGCCAACAAGAAAGCAGCCCACTTTAGCAAAGCGATCAAAAGTACGGGCGGTCCGCCCTGCTCCACTTCCTCCAGGCTATCGTGAAACTGTTGAATCTGCCGCTGCGCTTCCTCCAGACCGCTCAAGTCGCCACCGTCAAAGAAACCGGCAAACCAGTTAATCAACGCCACCATTCCCGCCGCGATAAATCCAATTCCCAGCGCAATTGGTTTTAGTATCCACAGTCCAATATTGCCAGCGAACCCAAATATCGCCCGGGTTACGTCGTCCAGGCCTCCCAGGCCCAGCAGGCTGATAACCAGGCCCAAAAGCAAGATCCCACCCACCGCCATTCCAATGGCAACGAACCATTCCGTGGACATTACCTGAGCTTCGCCTGACTCAGAGGCAAAACGGGCCATTGACAAACCCAGCAGTCCAACCCCAAAGAAGGCGATAACCAGGAAACCGCTGACCACGTCTTCCGCTGAAATGGCGTCCGCGATCACCGCTAGAAACACCATTCCCAATCCCCATTGGAAGGTGCTTCTGATGGTATCCAGGGTCACGTCTTCCTGAGCCACCCGGCTACCCCGCCACCAGAGCAACATCAGGAATCCGAAGCTCACCACTACCGTAGCTGCCGTGTTCAGGTCGCCGTTCAGTATTACTCCAAAGGGAATCAATCCGGACCTGGTAAGCACATTTGACAAAACCACCAAAGATACGACACTGGTCAGCAGACCCAGAATCCCTCTCAGGTTCAGAGAAAACCGAACTGTCTGAATGTACATGGACAGCAGAAAAGACCACAGGAGGGCCAGGAAAGCTAGACCGAAGGGCACCCTGGCCTCGGGTAGCTGAATAATAGTGGTAGCCACGCTGAAGGCCAGATAAAAGACGCAGGTCTCCAGAAACAGGGCGACGCCAATTAGGACACTAGTCCGCCAGAACCTGGTCATCCCGCTCCAATGCCTCCAAAACCCGGCCCATTCGATAGATCGGAACTTCTGGCAAAGTGATTCTCGGGCCGCGGTCGCCGGTGTAAAACACAATCACTTGATATCCCTGGTCCCGGATTTCAGCGACCTCCTCTGCCAGAGCCGGGGTCATCACGGCCGTAACCAGGGCCACGGTCGTACCGGACCGAAATGAGCTTCGTTGGGTGCGCAACACCTCCGGCAGCGAAGCCACGGCGTAGGTCCCAGCCAGGGCCAGCGACTCCAACACCGACCCGATCTGGGCATTGGAACTGCTGGCCGGGACGTTGACCCATTTGCCACTGAAGACCGCCACCGAGTTGCTGACTAGCCCAAAACTTTGGCCTCGGTCGGCGCAGTATTTAGCTACCGAGGCCGCCACGGTAACGGAACGCTCGAACAGACGACGATTACTGCCCTGCCAGGCGTGCTCCCCGGTGGCGGCGTTCAACGCGATCAACACATTCAGCGACACCACCGGCTCAAAGGTCTTGGTCTGCAGCGCCGACCGCCGGGCGGTGGCCTTCCAATCGACGTGCTTCATGGGATCAGTCGGGTAATAATCCCGAAGGCTAAGGAAGCGACTGGGATCTTGATACAATCTTCTTGAACCGTGGAATTCGCCAAAGGGATGCTCGGCAGGAAATAATAACTGTTGAAGCTCGAAAACTCTGGGGTAAACCAGAAGGTGCTTCACCTCGGGTAGCTGGACTTCAGCGGCGGTGAACCCAAAAATATCGCCGCTACGCAGCCTCACCGGGCCGATACGGTGGTAACCCCGGGAGTTGCAATGCAGGCGATACTTCCACGAGACTCGCTGATAGGGCAACAAGGAGGTGGTAATGCGGTGCTCTTTGGAACCTGCGGCGGCAGACCCTCGCAGGTTGGTTCCCGTCAGGTCCAGACCAGACGGGAACGTATCCTGAATATCCACCCAGATCAGGGGCAGTATTTTCTCGTTGGAGAGGGTTACCGTATATTCGAGCACATCACCGATGAAGGCACGCCCGTGGGAGAGGGTCCGGCTATGGCTCACATCTTGGAAGGCGTAACGATCCCAGAACTTGGTCAGCATCCAGACGATGATTACCAGGGATCCGACCACGATCAACAACCCCTGGCTGGTCAGCAGACCGATCAGGATGACGATGGCGCTGATCAGGAGCCAGAGGTCGTTAAGCATACGTCTTCGGCAGCCTAAACCGGAACTTCAATCTGATTGAGGATTTCGCCAATTATGGAATCAGGACTGCGCTCCCGCAGGCGGGCCTGAGATTGCAGAATCACCCGGTGGGCCAGGGTAAATGGGGCCAGGGTCTTGATCTCGTCAGGCGTAACGTATTCCCGGCCTCGAATTGCCGACAGGGCCTGGGCGCACCGATAAAGGCCCATGCTAGCTCGGGGACTGGCTCCCAGTTCGACTTCGGGATGCTTTCGGGTGGCCTGGACTATCCGTATCAAATAGGTTCGCAAAACCGGGTCGACGTATACTCGTTGCACCGTGTTCTGAAACTCAACAACCTCTTGCGCTCCAGAAACCGCCTTCAGGTCTGACAGGGGATCAACCCCCTCAAACCGTACCAGCATCTCCTCTTCTTCGGCTTCGTCAGGATAGCCCATTCGCAGTCTGATCAGGAATCGGTCAAGCTGGGCCTCCGGCAATGGAAATGTGCCCTCCAATTCGATGGGGTTCTGGGTGGCAATGACCATGAAGGGGGCCGGCAACAGGAAGGTCGTTTCGTCAATGGTAACTTGATGCTCGGCCATCGCTTCCAGCAAGGCCGATTGAGTGCGCGGGGTCGCGCGATTGATTTCGTCAGCCAGCACCACCTGCGCCATGATCGGGCCGGGGCGAAATTCGAATTCACTACTCTTCTGATTGAAGTAGTGGACGCCCGTAATATCGGAGGGCATCAGGTCTGGGGTGCATTGTATTCGCTTGAAAATACAGCCCAGCGAACTGGCTAAGGAGCGGGCCAGGGTGGTCTTGCCAATGCCGGGAACGTCCTCAATCAGCACGTGACCGCCGCTGAAAACCGCGGCCAAGACCAGCTCGATCAAGTTGCCCTTGCCCACCAGCACCCGGCCAATGTTGGCCTTGATGGCGGCGGCGGCCAGGGCTACCCGTTCTATTCCGACGGAATTCTGCAACATTTAGCCGGCGCCAGACTTAGGTGGCGCCGCCCATAAATTCCTCAGCTTCTCTCAGGTCTTTGAACGAGTCCACACTGCGCCAGAAGGATCTGGACTTCAAGGCAGAAATCCGGCCCGCCTGAGCCAACTGCGGGAAGGTCTCGACCTCGTGGTCGCCCAGGTCGGGCAGTTCCGGCGCGATGCTCCGATCGAACATGTAGATGCCCGCGTTGATCCAGTATGGCAACTCCACTTTTTCCCGGAAACCGATTACAGCATCATGGTCGTTGGTATCCACCAGTCCGTAAGGACTGATCATGGGCACGACCATGATGGTCGCCAGGTGAGACTCATTGTTGATTTTGCTTCTCTGGTAAGTTTCCAGCACCGCGCCGGGCGGTTGTGAGGTAATGATGTCCCCGTTGAGCACCAGCACCGAATCTTCTTCCTCCGGCACATAAGAGAACCCCTGCTTGATGGCACCCCCACGACCCAGGGGCGAGTCCTCTACGCTGTAGTGGGCGCGGATACCAAAACCTGACCCATCACCAAAATAGTCTTTAATGGTCTGCCAGCGGTAGCCAACCAGAAAGACCACATCGGTAACGCCCACTGGCTTGAGCCAATCTATCTGGTGCCAGAGGATGGGCTTTTCGCCCACCGGCACCATGGGTTTGGGTACCGAATCGGTCAGCGGTCGGAGTCGTTCCCCTTTCCCGCCGGCAAGAATCAGGGCATACATGCAATCGGCCCCTCGCTAAAATTTCCTCGCCTACTGCCCGAGTCTGTTAGATACTATAACTGGCGGGAACATGGTGGTCAACGACGAATCAGTCTACAATATTGCTCTGGAACTCTACCCCGGCTCCAACAATTTCTATTTGCATGGCGCGCACGTCCGGGGCGTTTTGGTCAAACAGTACGCCCAGGGTAATGTTGATACCCTGGTTTACTACCGGGTTGCCGGGAACCTCAAATCGGGCTTCCAGATGGTCCCCCTTGAGGTTGATGTCCATATGCTCGGCGATCCTCTTTTCCCCATCGTACACGATGACTTCATGGACCGTAGCCTTGGGGCGAGTACGAAAACTCAACAAGGCGGCGTTGGCCTGCACTCGGGTGCCGTTGGTCACCGTGGGGGTGGGAATCGGAAAATGCACCCAGGTATTCTGTCCTTCGGAACCTTCCAGGCGAACGAAGGGCCCGGTGTGTCGAACCGAGGTAAGTCGATCTGGGTATTCTATTCGCAGGCTGGTCCCGTGGACCCAGGTGGTAAATTTGTTATCTGGCATTTTACTCCCTCCCTTTGCTCGCTCCCTTTGCTCGCTCCCCAGGAATACTGGAAGCAACTCCCTCGAATCAACCTGAGCCAATACCTGCGGACAAATTCGCCCGATCCCTCGCCGGGGAGACTGATTCACCCGAACCAGGTTGAACCGCTACGCCGCTTCAGGTTTCAAAAAGTCCAGCAAAGCGTCGATAAAGGTTTCTGGGTCTTCAATTTGTGGGATATGACCCAGATTCGGCAGCACCTTTTTGCTGGCGTTAGTTATGTTGTTATGGAGCAGTTCTTCTCCCTCCCGCAGCCGGTCATGCTCGCCATACATTACCAGGGTAGCGCTGGCCTTGATTCGCGGCAACCGGGACAAGATGTCGTAGTAGGCCAGAGATTCCAGCAACTTTTTCACCCACACTCCAGCTTGGGCCCGGGTCTGATTGGTGGCATCCACCCATTCTTGCCGGGGTTCAACGAAAGTTGTCTGGCTTCTCATATCTTCCAGGGTCCGGGGTTTAGGCAGACCATTTTCATCGTAGTTTACCGCTGCCTCCGCCAGACGTTGTGTCGCGGTGTAGGGGTTCCAGACCGGGCAGCCCACCAGCACCAATTTGTCCAGCCGTTCGGGATAGCGGGCCGCCATTTCTGCAGCCAGGCAAGCTCCTACTGAATTGCCAACGTAGTGGCCCCGATGAATATTCAATAACTGGCAGGCTTGATCCAAAGCCCTGGCGTAGTCTGGCAGGTTAAAGTGACGGTTGGGTTTGTCCGATTCGCCATGCCCCAGCATGTCGAAAGCGTAACAGGTGTAATGTTGGCTCAACGCATCCATCACGGTGTGCCAGGCCCAGGTAGAAGTCCCCAGGGGGTGAAGCATTACCAGAGGATAGCCGCTTCCCTGCTTCACGAAATGCATATTCCCTTCCGGCGTAGGCACTGAGTCTTTGAGATCACGTCGGACGAACATAAGCCCTCCCTGCCGATAAAGTTTGTTTCGGAACGAATTTGGTGCAACCAGTACAGCCTGATCCCCTTCAAGGCTATCCTAATCATTGCCTGTATATCTGTCAATTTGAGGGCCAAGGGCGAATATGCCCCGATGGATAGAATCAAAAAGCCGGCGAATTTAGGGCTGACTATCAGTCAACATATGCCGGGTTGGCAGATACCAACGGGCGCCTGCCGACCTGCGCCGGCGTGTGTTAAAGTTTTAACAATACTTTTAACAATACTTTTAATAGTACAGCGGGAGGTGTTCTCATGAGGATTGAGACCATCCTGGAAGGGACCCCCCAGTTGGCCGCGGAGTGGGCCGCCCAGTGGGCGGACCGGCAGGAGCGCACCCAGGCAGACCCGGCCGACTATGATCAGCTTGGCAAATTGGGGGTGCCGATGATGGCGGTTCCAATGGAGTTCGGCGGCACCTGGCAGAGCCAATCTCAATCGGCCCGGCCCATCTGCACGCTGCTCCGGATCCTGGCCCAGGGCGACTCCTCGATAACCCTGGCCAGCGCCATGCATCATCTGGTGCTGTCCGCCTGGCGAGTGCCAGCTGCCCCAGAGCCCTACGCGTACGCCTGGGCCAAACAGCGAAAAGAGGTTTTCCAGACGGTGCTGGACGGAGCCTGGTGGGGCACCATCATTTCGGAGCCAGGCAGCGGCGGCGACATAAGTTTGAGCCGGGCCCGGTGCGTTCCGGTCGCTCCGGATTCCCTGCAGTACCGCATTTCTGGTCGGAAGCACTTCGGCAGCGGCTCCGGGATCACCTCCTTCATGACCACCCAGGCCATCCCCCAGGGGGATGCGGCTCCCGATCTGTTTTATCTGGAAACGCGTGGTCATCCCTGGGACGGAAGCACCGGCATGAAGCTGACCGCGCAATGGCGGGGACATGGAATGATGTCCACCAACAGTCATGCCTTTGAGTTCAACGACTTCCCGGCCACCCGCATTGCCTGCCCTTCCAGTCAGATCGAGCAGATCGCCGGTAACGTGGGCCTGGGCAGCCTGGTCTTCACTTCAGTCATCGTCGGTGTGGTCGACGCGGCCATGGGCTACACTCGCCAGCAACTGTCGGAAATCCGCCGCCAGGGCAACAGCTTGCGCGCCTATCAGCAGGTGGAGTGGACCCTGGCCGACCAGGAATACTGGGTGATCGACCAGTTATGGGAGTCGGCGATGCGGGCCTTCGACCGGGACACCCAGGACCGGCGTTCCAATCTGTTGGCTAAGGAAAGTGTGGCCCGTCTCGCCGAGTCGGTGTTAAGTCGTTTATGCAAGCTGATGGGCGGCACAGCCTACACCCGGTACTCGCCCCTGGGGTCCTGGTACCAGGATGTGCGTGCCCTGGGTTACCTGCGGCCTCCCTGGACGCTGGCCTTTGAGCAAATGTATCAACTGTCCTGGCAGGAATAATCGCATGTGGTGGGAAAAACCTGAACCTCAGGAACCGGAGCCGACGCGGGGAGTCAGCAGTGGGTCGGGTCATCTGACTTCGGCGCGAACCGAGTCTGCTTCCATTTCGCCGAGGCAGGCCAGGGTGATTGTGTTACCCAGGTTTTGTTCGCTACTGGCGGACACCCGCACGTAATTATCAGTTAGACCGCTCCACCAGGTCTCGCCTTGCCTTTTCCTCGATGCTTGCCACAACACTGGTCTGACCTGGCCGGATTGCTGCTCCCGGAATGCCAGAAAATTCCGGCGGGACATGTCCAGCATTTCCCGCATCCGTTCACCCTTGCTGGGCGCAGGCACCTGGTTTTCCAAGAAGGCGGCGCTGGTTCCGGGCCGGACCGAGTAGGGGAAAACGTGCATGTCGCTGAAAGCGATGGAATCAGCGAACCGCAAACTTTCCCTAAATTCGGCCTCTCCTTCCCCCGGAAAGCCAACAATTATATCCGTCGTGATTGCCGCATGGGGAACGGTGTGGCGGATCAGCTTGGCAGTGCGGACGAACTGAGCGGTGTCGTAGCGCCGGCGCATGGCCTTCAGGATGGTGTCGCAGCCGTTCTGCAGGGGAACATGGAAGTGGGGACAAAGTCGATGGTTTCCCCACAATTTCAGCAGTTCGGGAGTGATCTCTTGCGCCTGCAACGACGAAACTCTGAGCCTGGCCACCCCAGTTTCCTTCAGCAGCCGTTCCAGCAGGTTACTGAGATTAGTTGCGGGCAGATCAAATCCGTACGTACCCAGTTGGGTGCCGGTCAAAACGACCTCCTGGCCACCTTCTGAAACGTGCTGGTTGACCTGTTGGATCAGAGAATCCGGGGGGATACTGCGTTCCCGCCCCCGCACTCTGGGCACAATGCAGTAGGCGCAGACCTGGTTACAGCCTTCCTGAATTTTGATCATCGCCCGGACGCGGCCAAAATTCCGGCTGGCCGGCTTTCGCGTCGGTAGAGTTTGCCCGACTGGAATGCGGCCGCCGCTGGCTGGCTGATGGGTTGCCTGACCGAAGGCAGACACCAGCGACACCAGGTCATGTTTCTCGGTGTTCCCCACAACTAGAGAAACCGCGTCCAACTGGTCTAGTTCCCGCGCTGCCCGCTGGGAGTAGCACCCGGTAGCCACGATGATGGCATTGGGGTTTTTGCGGCGGGCCGCCCGCAGCGCCTGGCGGGCCTTGGCATCGGCGGTGGCGGTTATGGTGCAGGTGTTAAGAACAAAAACATCGGCGTCGGTGGCTGAGTCCACCAGCTGGTATCCTGCTGCCAAAAACTGCCAGGCCAGCTGACTGCTGTCAGCTTGATTGAGCTTGCAACCCTGGGTGTGGATTGCTACGAATGGCATGATGGTGGGGCGGTCGTTCCGGTCGTCAAGAACTTTCTTCAGCGAGCAGGCTGTCGCCAGTGTTGGCTGACACCAGTTCCCACAGCCGCTCGACGGCCGCGCTGACGTCGTCCAGCTGCAAGAACAGGTAGTCTACCCGCGACCGGGATTCCCGGATCTGGTCCACTGCTTCAGAAAAGGCGGATAGCTGGGTGTACGCTTCCCGAATCCGCCGGTCTCGGTGTTTTTGACCCAGTTGGGCTGCGTACGAGCGCACTGCTTCGTCACCAACCAATTCTTCCCCAAGGGTCAGCGCCACCCCTTTAACCGCCAGGGTCAAGCTGCCCCAGATCAACTCTTCAGACCGCATCCAGCGCCCGCTGCGCATTTCGCCAAAGGCGCTATCCAGGAGCCTCAGGCTTTGGCTGCGGTACCGCCGGATTTTCCCAGTAATTTCCCTGGCAGTAGAAGGATCTAGCATGGTTCCCTTTGGGCCACAGTTCTTGAGGGCCATATTCTAGCATAGAGTTTAATCGGGTTCGCTGCGGCCAGCAACTCAATCAGGGCAGGATCAAATTTTAACCGGGCCCCTCGCATTAGGGCGAGACCGTTGCCATCAAAGCCAAAATAAAGACCCCTAAATTGGCGATGTTGGCGATGTTGGCGATGTCAAGGAAGGTTTTCCCGGTTTATAGTCTTCGGCCTCCAGCTTCAGGGCCTGGTCCAGACCTGGCCAGGCGCCACCTTCGGGCGATCGTTGCTGCCAGTTATCGAAGTGCAACAGCTCCTCCAGGGGTATCCGCTGGCGCCAACCCACCGACTCCAGTAATGGCCGGTCTTGAAACTCCACCGGGTAGCCCAGGCAGAGATAAGCTACCGGCACGATATGGGCTGGTATCCCCAGTAGTTTTCGCAGTTGGGGGAGCTTCAGAATGCTGACCCAGCCTACTCCTATACCCTCACTGCGAGCCGCCAGCCACAGGTTCTCCACCGCGCAGCAAGTGGAATAGATGTCGGTTTCCGGGATGGCGTTCCGTCCCAGCACCACATCACCCCGGGTCGGGTCGCAGGTGACGCAAAGGTTAATTGGCGACTCCAGAATGCCTTCCAGCTTGAGGGAAAGGTATTGAGAGCGGCGGGGTTCGTCGAAGAAGCAGGAGGCAGCTTCGCGTTCCCTCAGGAAAAGTTTCTGCACTTCCTGCCGCACCGGCACATCCCGGACCAGCAGAAAGTCCCAGGGCTGCATAAAGCCCACCGAGGGTCCGTGATGAGCGGCCTGGACGATCCGGGCCAGAGCCGCATCCGGTATCGGGTCAGATCGAAAATGCCGGATGTCCCGCCGGGAACGGATGCTGCGGTAGACGGCATTCCTTTCAAACTCGGTAAAGTCAGACTCGGTAAAGGCCCGCGAATTTACGGTCTCCCGGGTAAGCCAACGATCCATTCTCTTTCCCCAATAACGAAAGCCCCCGTCTTTGCCGGACAGGGGCTAGAATTCTAACTCAACTGCCCGCTTGATCCACGAAACGGACCGTGCCCGCCGTTTTTGCACCGGAGTGCCCCAGCGGGTCTTCTGCGTGGCAGGTCTCCTGACTTGTGGATCATCGCCCCACCGACGCCTTCCCGTCCAGAGACAGTGGCTGCTCGCGCCGTCGGTTGGCTCCCCACTCACAGTGACGGGCCCGTTCCGGAGTCGCACCGGATTCCCTATTCTCCCCTTTGCCGGGGCACCACGCGCTATTCTGTTTCCGACGCTAGATTAACACCGGGCTGCTGACGGGTCAATAGCCGCCAGTGCCTTCAGAATGTTCTTACAGGCAGGATGTTCTTACAGCGAGGGTGAAGCCCAACCGCACACCATTGGAAGGGCATTTGCACCAGGCATCGTCAACCCGGGCGCACCAGGAAATTGCCAAAGACCTGGCGGGATGGCAATATGGGTGCAATCGATTTCGGGAGCCTTCAGATGCGGAGACTGGAAAGCCGGGATCAATGGGCCAGAAATAAATTAATATCAGGTAAACTGGTAGCCTCCCGGTCCCGGCGGAAATCATCTGGCGAGTCATCGCAGGATTCGAGGAGGGAAATTCGAGGAGGGAAATTCGAGGAGGGTAATTTAGTGAAGTACGACTACATCATCATCGGCGGGGGTTCCGCCGGCTGTGTGCTGGCCAACCGGCTCAGCGAAGACCGTGACAAAACGGTGCTGCTTTTGGAAGCCGGGCCCGACTACCCCAACTTCGAGCACCTGCCCATCGACCTGAAAGACGGTTATAACGTGTGGCGTTCGGCTTACGGAGACCATAACTGGGGTTACACCGCCACCGCCACGCCCATGCAGCCGGAACTCATCCAGATTCCCCGAGGTCGGGCCACCGGCGGTTCCAGCGCCATTAATGGGCAGGTGTTGTTTCGGGGGGTGCCCGAAGACTACGACAACTGGGCCGCTTGGGGAAACGACGAATGGGCCTTCACCAGCGTTTTACCCTATTTTCGGAAGCTGGAAAACGACCTGGATTTCCCTGGCGGTGACTTCCACGGCAACGAAGGGCCGATACCGGTGCGGCGGTTTAAACGCCAGGAATTGATGCCCACATCAGCGGCCTTTTACGACGCCTGCGTCGCCCTGGGATTTCCCCAGGACCCGGACCAGAACCACCCGGATTCGGACGGCGTCGCCTTCCGTCCATTGAACAACATCGACGGGGTGCGCATGAGTACCGCCCTGACCTATCTGAACCCGTGCCGCCACCGGATGAACTTCATCTGCCGGGGATCGGTCACCGCCCACCGGGTCCTTTTTCAAGGCCAGCGAGCGGTAGGGGTACGGGCCGAGAGCGGCGGCGAGACTTTCACCGTTGAGGGCGAGCAGATAATCGTCAGCAGCGGGGCCATCGCCTCGCCCCAGGTGTTGATGCTGTCCGGGGTCGGCCCGGCCCGGCACCTTCAGGGCCTGGGGATACCCGTGGTCCATGACCTGCCCGGTGTTGGCGAGAACCTGCGGGACCATCCGGCGGTGTTCACTCTTTTTCGCGGCCTCGGCGATCCGCCGCCGGCCTCGGCGCCCAGCATCCAGGTCGGCCTGCGCTACAGTCCAGCCACTTCCCGCACCCGCGCCGACATCCAGGTCAGTCCCATTCTGATGACCAGCGAACACCGTCCGGCCAGCGTTCGTATTGAGACCGATGATTTTCACTTCGGTTTCAGTGCCGCTTTGCAGAACGCCACCACCGCCGGCCGACTTAGATTGGCCTCCGCCGACCCCCGAGTCCAGCCGGAGCTTGACTACGATTATCTGTCCGACCCTGGCGACCGCGAACGGATGCGGGATGCCGTGCGTTTGGGTATCCGATTGGCCGATCACCCGGGGTTCAAGGATATTATCGCTGAGCGGTTGAATCCCACCGATGATGACCTGGCCTCCGAGGGAGCTTTGGACAACTGGCTGCTGCGGAACGCCTACACCCAGCATCACTCCTCGGGCACCTGCAAGATGGGGCCAGCCGAGGACCAGATGGCGGTGGTTGACCAGTACTGCCGGGTATACGGCCTGGAAAATCTGCGGGTGGTGGACGCCTCGGTGATGCCCGACGTGATTCGGGCCAACACCAACGCCACCACCATCATGATTGCCGAGCGGGTGGCCGACTGGATACGGCAGGGCAGGTAGCGTACCCAACCTGGGACTCAGCCGCTAGAATTATAATTCGACTCCCCTGATTTAAGGACGGTGTTTCATGTCGAGCAACAACATAAGAATTGAGCGCGATTCCATGGGCGAGATGGAGGTCCCCGCCGGCGCCCTATACGGGGCCTCCACCATGCGGGCAGTGCTCAATTTTCCCATCAGCGATTTGCGCTTTCCCCGGACCTTCATCCGGGCGCTGGGTCTGGTCAAGCAGGCCGCCGCCAGGACCAACATGGACCTGGGGGTGCTGGACCAGAAAATTGGCAACGCCGTGGTAGTTGCTGCTCAGGAGGTGATTGACGGAAGGCATGACCACCACTTCGTCCTGGATATCTTCCAGACTGGGTCCGGTACATCCACCAACACCAACGCCAACGAGGTCATCGCCAACCTGGCCTCCCGAGTCCTGGGCGGCGATCTGAGTTCGCGGATCGTGCATCCCAATGACCACGTCAACCTGGGTCAGTCCTCCAACGACGTTATCCCCAGCGCCATTCACCTGGCGGCTCTCATCGCCCTTCGAGAAGACTTGATCCCGGCCCTGCAAAACCTCCAGGGAGAACTGAAGAAGAAGTCCGACGAATTCTGGCCGGTGATCAAGACCGGACGCACTCACCTCCAGGACGCTACTCCGATCCGCCTGGGCCAGGAGTTCCTCGGATTTGCCGGGCAGACCGAGTACGGCATACGCCGTTTACAACGGGCTCAGGAGGCTTTGGCCGAAGTGGCCCTGGGGGGCACCGCGGTGGGAACCGGCGTTAACACCCACCCGGAATTCTCGCAACGCACCTGTCAGGCCCTTTCGGATTCCACCGGGGTGCAGATTCGCGAAACCGGCAACCATTTTCAGGCCCAGTCCTCCCTGGACTCGGTGGTGGAGGCCAGCGGCCAGCTAAAAACCATTGCGATCAGCCTGCACAAGATCGCCAACGACATCCGGTTTTTGGGTTGCGGTCCCAGGGCGGGAATCGGCGAGATTGTCCTTCCTGAAGTCCAGCCCGGCAGTTCCATAATGCCGGGTAAGATTAACCCGGTTATCGCCGAGTCAATGATTCAGGTGGCGGCCCAGGTAGTCGGGAACGACGCTACGGTGGCTCTCGCCGGCCAGGGGGGATACTTTGAGTTGAACACCATGATGCCCGTGGCGGCCTACAATCTCCTGCAGTCTATTTCCCTACTGGCGGCCTCGGCCAACAATTTCGCCCGCCAGTGCGTCTCCGGTATCCAGGCCACCCAGGTCGGCCCCCAGATGGTGGAGCGGGGTCTGATGCTGGGTACCGCCCTTACGCCAGCCATCGGCTACGATGCCGCCGCCGCCATCGCCAAGCAGGCCTCGGCCACCGGGAGGACCATCCGTGAGGTTGCTCGGGAGGAAACGGACCTGTCCGACCAGGAACTGGAAGAGTTGCTCAATCCGGCCGAAATGACCCGGCCCAGCCTGGAAGTTCGGGGCGGCGGTGGTTAGCCCCTGGCCGGACGACAACTCGGCCAACAAATTCCCGGTCTCGGTCAAAGGAGTGGTGTTCCTGGACGGCAAAGTGACCCTGCTGCTCAGAGATTGTGTGGCGGAGTTTGAGCGGCGCGTCGACGGATTATTGGACTACGAAGCAACCTGTCCTCCGGCCACCATGGGGGAACTGGAGGCGGAAGCCCCTCGGCTGGGCCGGGACTGTTTCGCCCCAGTCCTGGAGGGCTGCTGCAGTGGCGTTCCCAGGAGATAGCAAGGGTTCCCCCGGTACCAGTGTGGTCAGGAGTGTCAGTCACAGATGCCCCCGGTAGCTGCCCTGGTGTTGGCTCCACACCTCAAATGTGCGAAGTACGGCCGGTAGTCGTTACGTACGAGAGCCTGTGCCGGAAGTGTTGGGTCTGAAGACGGTTATAGCCAGCCGGTACATTTCCCCGATGCGGCCCCGGTCGGCAATCAACAACGCTATTACCAGTCCGAGAAAGATGAAAGAGAATATTCGCCGGGCTTCTGGCTCTACAAAAAAGAGGTGGGCGATAAATATTCCTAGTAATGCCAAAGCCCCATACCAGGGAATCCGCAGCCGTGCCATCAGGACAACGGCGAACAGGGACATGGAGGAAGTAAGCAGAAATTCCACAGCCTGCTGGTGGTCCAGGGGAAAGCCGGTGGCCTGGCCAAAGGAAAGGCTGAATATGATGGGCATACACCCGATCAGCAGGGTCAACTGGTTTACCCCGGAGGAAATCAGGGTGGTCATCCCGCCAATGGCGTTTGATCGCAGAGTGAGCAGCAAGGCGATGACCAGTTCGGGCGACTCCGATGCCAGAGGTGCTAGCCACTGGATCAAGGTAAATTCTGGAATGCCGAATTTAGCTCCAGCCTCGATCAGCCCGTCCACAAAAGGCTCGGCGGCCATCAGGATAATCAAGGCAGAGTAAAGAAACAGCGCGACGACAATGATTAGCTGGGGGTTACGCGGTAGCCTGGCGATTACCTCCGAAGGGCCAATCAAAGCCTGTTGGTGGCTTGGCATCCGAGAACTGGCCCAAAGGTAAAAAAGATACAACCCAATAAGTATGGCGGACAGGTATAGCGTCACCTCTTGCAGGATGAACAGCAAGAAGGTGAGCAAGGTTGCCGCTGTCAGTATGGTGAACTCCAGGGAGAGCTCCAGGGGCAGCACTAACTCCCGGCGTTGCTTGATCCAGAACACCACCGCTACCATGGACCAGCCGACTCCAATGAGGAGGCGGTTGGCCCCAGTAACGTTGGCGGCCACTCGTGTAACCTCGGGAACAGCCGCGGGGTCGGCCCCCAGGGTCCAGACCTGTCCCGCATCCCAGGCCAGGACTGCCTCGACGGCGTACTCGGGCAGTATCGCGATGAGGGCCAGGATGGCGATGGCCAGGGATGCCGAGATGTGTAACTGGGCTACTTCCAGGGACCAGGAAAGGAGGAATGCCGCCCCCAAGATAGCTACGCCGCAAATCAGGGCGGTAATCTCTGGGGAAAGGTGTACTCCAGATATGCGGAGAAATAAGCTGGGCAGCGCCACCGCCAAAGCCAGCAGGACCAGGGTCCAGGCCCGCAAGGAGGAGGTAGTAGCTGGAGCTTCCCGTGCAGAAGAGCTATGGTCCGGCACAGACGCCTCCCGATTCAACCGGTATACCAGCATTGGATCTAATCAGTGAGATTTCATCTCAGTTACCCGAGGCAAAATTTGTTCGGCCGGCAACCGTCCGTTTAGCGGCACCAGCATATTACCGATTTTTGTTCCTGACTCAGGAACATCCTATCGACACCGAACAATCAGCAGGGGACTTGCTGTAGAATGAATCACTTTGTCGGTTACGCTTCCCAGCACCCAACGGGCAATTCCAGACCTCCCGTGAGTAGACATGGCGATCAGGGCATCTGTTTGTCTCCCGCCCGCCTCGAGGATCCGGGAAGGTGGGTCTCCCTCTTCTACCGTGGAACATACCGATAGCCCCCTTTCCCTCAAGGGTCTGGCGATCCCTTCCAGGTACTCTTCTGCTTGCTTCCTCAACTCGACGTTAATGTCGCGAGGATATATTCCTCGGAGCACATCCGCCGCTTCAGGCAGTATTGGTTCGATTACCTGGAACAGTTCAACCTCGGCTTTCATCCCCTGCGCCAGGATTTCTGCCCAGGGCAGGACCTGCTCGGCTAGCTCGGAACCATCCAGCGGCACTATGATCCGCTTGATGGCTATTTCTGCTTTAGAGATGGGCTCATCAGTAGAATGGACGATCAGCAGAGGATTGGTGGCAGTCTGAAGCACCTTGTTAGTGACGCTGCCAAATACCCACCGTCCAATGCCGGAGCGGCCGTGCGTCGACATAACGATTAAAGTACCCGGCTCGTTGGAACCCTCATCTACTATGCATCCGGCGACGGCGCCTTCCAGGACTTTGGCTAACACCGGCATACCTTGTTCTCTGAACGACGCAGCCACCTGTTCCAGGTACTCTTGCGAGTAGGCCTCCATACTGGCCCTTGCCTGATCAGCGGGAATCCCGCGAGAGGCAGCGACGACCTTATAAGACATGGGTTCCACCACCCGGAGCAGAGTCACAGACATCTGATCCGGCTTTGCCAGTATTTCAGCGTAGGGCAAGACTTGCTCCGCGAACTGAGACCCGTCCAGGGGAACCAGAATTCGCTTAAACATCTCAACACCGTCCTGAATGACTGTCGCCCTTAATCACGTATTGGTTAGCTTATTATTAGCATTATGGGATAATAATGCAGGGATTGTGATATGCTCCAAATTGCCCGTGAATAAGTGGAGGCAGGTTAAGGTCAAAACGTGGCGATCCTTTTTGTGATCTGAGGTGGCGTTGCTATCCCGCCCGATAGCACCAACCTCATGGCGATGGAAACAGAAAGGTCCGTATCGTAGACCTGTTCCAGGGGCAAAATAGCCACCCATCCCGAATTTGGCGTGGGAGAGGTGGGTATATAGACCATCCCCAACACCCTACCGTTTTCATCGATGGTAGTGCTAGTGAGGAACCCGATGGTCCAGACGCCAATCCTGGGGTATTCGATCATCACCACCCTTTTTAGTCCAGTGTTCCGCTGCCCGGAAAAAGACTCGATCAGCTCCTTTGCTGCCGAGTAGACGAAGTTTACAATGGGAAATTTCAGTAGGAATTGCTGGCCCCAGTAGACCAACTTCCTGCCGAGGAAGTTGGCTCCCACCAGCCCCATCACATAAATCGACACCACCAGAACGGCGATTCCCAGACCTGGGATTCCCCTACCGAGAATCGGTCTGATCGCCGGCTGAAGGATTCCGTCCAGAGACTCAAAAATCAAACGCAATATCCAGTAAGTAATTACCACTGGGACCAGAATCAGGAACCCGGTAATCAGGGTATTTCGGAAATGCCGAAGAAGTCCGCTCACAAAGCCTCCACATGACGCATGGTATCCCAAGTCCAATGATTAAATGGTTAAATTATTATATGAGTCGCCAGCCAGTATTAGGCAAGCACGGTAAATATGCGCTGATTACCCATGAAGAGTTGGACCGGGCTGAGGCATGGTTTGATAAGCACGGGCAGTGGGCCGTTTTCTTTTCCCGGTTGGTGCCGGTATTGCGGACCCGGATCAGTGTGCCTGCGGGAATCTCCCGATTTGGGGAAGTGCAGCCCAAACTGACTCCAGCCTTCGCATCATGCCAGCCGTCCTCAAAGCGCACCTTGGCCGCGTCCAGGACCGCTGCCCGTACTCCGGGACCTGGGGGTCCCGCACCACTGGTGGACTCTTCTGGTGGACTCTTCCTGCGCCGCCAGAACTTGGCTCCGTTGCCGCTCTTGCCATGCTCCAGGGCCCCACCACGGCCTTCCAGCCGGGTTATTTGCACCCCTAAACCTAAGCCAAGGTGAAACCCGCAGGAAGGTCTGATAAGCTGAGGAGGATGCAGGGAATCTGGAGGTGTAGTGGTGGAGGATGTGGCGAAGCTGTTGGAACGATGGCAGATGGACCAAAAAGAGGTGCGCCAGCGCATGTATCGGGCACCAACGCCCAGGGAACGGGAGCGTTGGCACGGCCTGTGGTTGTTGGCCCAAGGATGGACGGCGACTCAAGTGGCCGAAGCCTTGGAACGGGATGTCCACACCATTGGTGAGTGGTTGGCCAACTTTCGCCGAGACGGTGCCAGGGGTTTAGTCTTTGAACAGACGGGAGGTTCCCCCCCGCCCTAAATACAGTTCAACAGGACCAACTAAAGCGTGCCGTGCAAGAGCTCCCTGGGGAGGTTGGGATCGATTTCTCCAACTGGAACTGGAAAGTGGTGAGGCAGTTTCTCAAAGGGCACTTTGGCCTTGGACTCTGTCGGAGCAGTTGTTTGAACTACCTGCATCGTCTGGGATTTGTCGTGAAGCAGCCCAAGAAGCGTTTCTTGAAGGCCAATGACCAACGGCGAGAGGC
>DASTLM010000375.1:0-3297 GCA_035714945.1 Dehalococcoidia bacterium
CGCAGACTGAACCGGCCCCAGCGGGCCAACATCAATCCGGGAAGTAGCGAGCCCAGCAGCAACCAGCCGCCGTCCAGGGCCGGAGACGCGCCGGTTCCAAAAGCGCAGCTCCCAGCGTTGGGGGCGGCGGGAGCGGGTGCCGGAGCCATGTCTGACACTGGCGGAGCCTGATCGGGACCACTCACTACCGGGTCGGGCAGTTGCGGTGGGTTGCTGGCAGCGGTGGGCGACGCCGAAGGTCCGACCGGCGGAGCAGGAGCCTGGGTCGCCTCGGCCCCGGGTATTGCAATGGCGACCGGGGGACTGGAACCGTTACCAGCAGTAACGGGCCTGACGTTAACGGGATATCGTAGCAGCACGGACCCATCGTATCCAGGATCCTCCGCTGCTGAATCCATATCCCCCCAGTAGGAAGTGAAATAAATGTATCCGTCGTTGGCTTCGTTTATCTGCCCGTGGACTTTCCCGAAATGTCCCCCACTGCCCGGACCGCTACCCACCGCAGTGGCTATGTCGCCGACGCTTCTCAATATCCTGGTGTCCGGGTCGTATTCGTAGAGGTAGGAATTTCCGGAAGCGTCCTTGATGTGGTCACCCACTGCGGTATAGAACTTGCCGTTGGAGGCTACCAGGCCCTGCCCCCATTGGGACCAGGGTACTCCCGGGTGGTCGGGCAGCGGAAAGACAGCGTAGTCAATGACCGGCGCCACCGACACAACCGAGTGGGCGGGGAGGCCGCCCGGACCCTTCAGAAGCTGGGGAGATGTGGCCGACGAAGCGGTAACTTCCAAACCCAGATGGGCCTGGGTCCTGACCTTTATATCTGGCATCAGGATGGTCTGATTGGCCGGCACCGAGTTCTCCCGGTATACGGGGCCGCCAAAGGGCATCTCAACAACCACGTCGACCAGGTCCTCGCTGCCCAGGCCAAAATGGACCGTCGACGCCTGGGACGACGAAAAGCCGGAGGAAGCGCTGACCTCGCGAAATCCCAGCAGTTCCGAGGTGCCATCTTTGTAGATCTTGATCCTGGCACCGATACCCCGCCGGTTAAGGCCAGTATTCGTGTCAATGTTTACTTGCAGCCAGTTGCCGGGTGCCCCGGTATTTTGGAGGAGCCGGGTATCCACCCGGGGAAGCAGAACATCCAGCTTTCCGTCCTGGTTAAAGTCCGCGACGGGCCCTCCCGGATAGTAGTAGGGGTTTACCATGGGGGGTGAACTGAACCTGGGGTCTCCGGAGTTGCCATTATGGGTAAAGATCAGCGGTGCAACCCCCGATGGGGAATCTATTCGGACCGAAGTGTAAAGGTCGGGCCAGCCATTATTGTCAAAGTCTTGAATTTCCACATGAGGCGCTTTGGTAAATATATCCGGTAGACCAGTAGCCTGAGTTATGTCCTCGAAAACCGGGTCCCGGCCCCGAAGGCCACGGTTCAGGTAAACCCTCAGGGACCCGCCGCTGCGCCGGGCCGAGTCTAAGTGCTGCCCGATCAGGATGTCCAGTCTGCCGTCACGGTTCAGGTCGGCAATCGCTGCCCCTCCCACCCAGTCTTCGTCATTCCTGGTAAAAGGGTTCCAGTCAAAGACCGGGTCCTCCAGAGACCGGTAAGTGCCATCACCGTTGGCCAGAAACAGGTAGTTGCGTTGGTCGTTTCTGGTCGGGCCCCCGGTCACCAGAATATCCGGCCACCCGTTGCCGGTGAGGTCAGCGATGGCCAGGCCCAACCCGTGGGTGTCTCGGCTGATACCGGCGGCCTCGGTAGCGTCCTGAAACTGGAAATTGCCCGTGTTCTGTAACAACACCGTCGGGCCGGGCACGTGGAACCCTCCCAGGGCCAACACATCGAGCAGCCCATCGTTGTTGAAGTCGAGAATACCGACCTGCCGGCCGTCCCGGTCCTGGGGGTCAATCCCGCTCCCCGGGGTGACGTCGGAGAAAACACCGTCATCGTTCCTCAGGATGCGAGAGTAGCCATCTCCGGCGGCCTTGGTATTGTTGGAAACGTACAGATCAAGGTCGCCATCGTTATCAAAATCGGCGAAAGCCGACCCGGCAGCCCTCCCGGAGATCGCCATCGTGGACTGGGCGGAATCCTGGAATACCCCGTTGTTTTGCACCAGTAATCTGGCCGGGTCTTCTTTGGTGGTGGGGGATCCTGATTCCGGGTATGAAGACCCGCCAAAGGTACCGGCGAACAGGTCCAGCCACCCGTCATCGTTGGCGTCTCCCCATGAGGAAGTATGTACGTACGAGTCAGACAACAGGTCCCTCAGACCGCTGGAAGCGGTCACATCCTCAAAACTTATTCGGGGTATGCCAGTCTGCATCGTTTCTTGCGGGGGCAGGTTAACCACGACCAGTCCCGGGTTTCTGGTTTCATTGGTATTTTTACCGATAAATGTCCGCATGCTGATGAACAACTTTTCCCCTTTAGCGTCGATGGCCATGCCAAAGGTCCCGTCGAAGACCCGGCCGGTCTGTTGTTCCAGGAAAGGGTGCAAAAATGCCATGACTTTATGATCATTGGTCACCGTGTCGTATTGCAGGACCGGGGTCCCCGATTTCGACGCACCGCCGTGGGCATCGGGCACATAATAGACGAATCTTTCCGTGGGGTCCAGGACCATCGTGGTAGTGTATCCCCACGACGGCCCCAGTACTTCCAGGCGGTCCTGCTCCGGGTTATACCGGAACAGGTCATTGGGCGCCCCCTGGCCGCTGGCTCCGTAAATCCACCCGCTGGCGGTCTCTCTCACCGAAGCTCGCAGGAAATTCGGCAGGGTGAAGCTCAAAACGCTGACCGAATTGGATTCGCGATCATATCTGGCGATACCGTTATGATTTACGGAAAAATAGGCGTTGCCTGCGGAATCGACCATAATATTGCGTTGTTTGTCGTTGATATCCTGATGGGCGGTATCCACGTGAACCAGTTGCCGGGTTGACAGATCGTAGGCAAAGAAGGGAGCGTCACCGGTAGCGGGATCGACGGCTTCGCCGTAAAGAAGATTGCCTTCGGCCCACATATTGGTGGACGGAATACCCAGTCCGGGCATAGGAACGCCCAGGCTCTCCAGCGCGCTGCCGGTGCTCTGGCCCTGGGCCGCCGTCCAGGAGCCTCCTTCGGCGGCGGGCGGAGAGTCGGCTGACAGAACCAGGGCGATGCTGGCCAGCACCGTAACAACCAACTGGCCTGGCAGTCGGTTCCGGCGGAAGGGGTGGACCTCTGGATGGTTCGAACGACTGGCTTTTAATAAATCGAGTGACAAAGTTTACATTTCACCTGTCAGGTAG
>DASTLM010000376.1:0-2108 GCA_035714945.1 Dehalococcoidia bacterium
AAATCATCCTGACAACCTGTCCCAGAGACTGCTACGACGCCTGCGGTATCGCCGTGATAAAGCAGAGCGGCGTCATCAAACGGGTGCGAGGCGATCCGAACAATCCGATCAACCGAGGCGGACTGTGCGGGAAATGCGCCATTGCCTATAACGGCGTTATTCGTGATCCCAACCAGCGACTGAAGACGCCCTTCAAGCGGGTAGGGCCGAAAGGCTTGGGCCAGTTCCAGACCGCATCCTGGGACGAAGCTATTGAGACCACAGCCGGGCGGCTCCAGGAAATCGTTGCCCATTCAGGTCCTGAGGCGGTACTCAACGCTCATTACACCGGGACCATGTCCCGGATCGCATACGCTTTTCCTCTCCGCTTCTTCAACCGGCTGGGCGCTACCGAGGTTGAGCCAGACACCATCTGCAACATGGCCGGTCAGGTAGCCCTCCAGTACACCATCGGTAATGCCTTGGCCGGGTTCGACCCCAGGACAGCCAGGGATGCCCATTGCATTGTGGTATGGGGCGCTAACCCCTGGCACTCCGCTCCCCATGCCCACAGCCACTGGTTACCCGAGGCTCCCGGCAAAAAGATCGTCATCGACCCGGTGCGGCACCGGACGGCCCAGAGAGCGGACCTGCATCTCCAACTCTTCCCGGGGAGCGACGCTGCCTTGGCCTTCTCCATACTTCATGTGCTGTGCAGGGAAGGCATGATCGATAAAGAGTTCATCGAAAGGCATGTGCTGGGGTGGGAGGAGGTAGAACCTCTTATAGATAACTGCCCGCCGTCTTGGGGCGAGGCGGTCACTGGCGTTCCGGCGCGTAAGATCGAGGAAGCAGCTAGGACTTACGGTTCAGGACCCTCCCTACTGTGGCTGGGCCAGGGGATGCAGAGGCAACCCCATGGCGGCAATGCTATTCGGGCCTGCGCGATGCTCCCAGCGGCGACGGGCAATTTTGGCAAACCGGGCTCTGGGCTTTATTATCTGAACATGGACGGTGGGATTCGTGGCATAGACGATGACTACGTAACTGCGCCGCACCTTCGCTCCGGGAAAAGAACCAGCTTCAGCCACATGGAGCTGGCCCAGCGCCTGGAGCCCCCGAGCAACATCCGGGCTTTGTTCTGCTGGAACATTAACCCCGCCGCGTCCAATCCTGAACAAAAGCGGCTACGCCAGGCCCTTTGTAGGGAGGACCTGTTCAGCGTGGTCATAGACCTTTTCCAGACCGACACCGCTGACTTCGCGGATATTGTGCTGCCAGCGGCCAGCTTCCTGGAATTCGATGACCTGGTGACTTCTTACTTCAATTTGACAATCGCACCCCAGGTCAAAGCCCAGGAACCCGTAGGAGAGTCCCTCCCCAATCAGGAGATTTTCCGCCGCTTGGCCCGAGCCATGGGCTACCGAGAGCCAGAGCTCTACGAAAGCGATGAATCAATCATCGAACACCTCCTGAGAGGAACATCCTATCAGGGGGGATTCGAGGGGCTCAAGCAGACCGGTACGGTGTTTATCTCTCCAGAGCCGATGATGCAGTTTGCGGACCTTCAGTTCCCAACACCCAGCGGCAAGATCGAAATCGCCAGCAGTCAGGCCGAATGTGACGGGCATCCACGGGTGCCCCAGCCCATTGCTGATCCGCGACCTTCACCGCGCTACCTGAGGCTGCTCTCCCCCGCATCCTTATGGCTAATGAACGATTCCTTTGGTAACGACGCCGGGATCACCAGACAGCTGGGCGCTGCCAGCATAACCCTGAATCCCCAGGACGCGGTGGCGCTGGGGCTCAACGAAGGGGATAAGGCCGACGTTTCCAACGAGATCGGTCGGCTAGTTTTACAGGTGCGGGTATCTGATGAGATTCCGCAAGGCGTTGCCCTCAGCCCCAAGGGTCGTTGGCCCAAGTCAGAGCAGGACCAAGCCAACGTCAACGCCCTTAACCCGGGAAAGA
This sequence comes from Dehalococcoidia bacterium, assembly GCA_035714945.1. Classification (GTDB taxonomy): domain Bacteria; phylum Chloroflexota; class Dehalococcoidia; order Lucifugimonadales; family UBA3495; genus Casp-Chloro-G3. The sequence goes on from DASTLM010000376.1 coordinate 1,951, forward strand.
AGACCGACATGGGGGAGAGCACTTCGGTCCACGGAGTTGAAGTATTCATCAGGCCGGCATCACCAGGCCGACGCGTGACCTGAGAAATTAACGCGGCTGAAACCTCTCCTTTGGTGCCTTTGAAATCCCAAGGGGAAAATCTTGCTTTATAGTTCAGT
>DASTLM010000377.1:0-21843 GCA_035714945.1 Dehalococcoidia bacterium
CGCAAAGACAATGGGACCCGCAAAGACAGTGGGACCCGCAAAGACAATGGGAACCAGCGAGGATAAAATGACCAACGTAGTTCTGGTGATCGATATGGTCCGGGGATTTCTCGAGCCTGGCCACAACCTCTATTGTGGCGACGATGCCCGCAGCATCATCCCCAGGGTGCAGCGCTTGCTTGAACTGGAAAGGGAGGCCGGTTCGGAGATTATCTTTCTGTGCGACCATCACCTTCCCGACGATCTGGAATTCCAGATGTTCCCGGTACACTGCGTCATCGGCACCGAGGAGCCGGAGGTGATTCCCGAACTCGATGAGTATGTCAGCGACTCCAATGTGATACCCAAGAACCGCTACAGCGGCTTTTTCAATACCGACCTGGCACCGCGGCTGGACTGCATCAACCCGGACAAAATCATCGTCTGCGGAGTTTGCACCGACATCTGTGTGCTGCACACCGCTTCTGACGCCCGCAATCGAGACTACCCGGTGGAGGTTCCCTCTGACTGCGTCGCCACCTTCGACGCCGATGCCCACCGATGGGCATTGGGCCATCTGGAAAAGATTCTGGGAGCGCGGGTGACCTGATGGGCGCCTTGCGGCCATCGCATTTGGCGGAGTATCATGGACCCACGTAATGGTCAGGTCCGACAGCGGTCCGCTGCGGGCCAGGTAGAGGCAATCATGCTTTTCGGCGCTTACCGCTACTCCAGTTGGGACGGCACCCAGGAAATCTTCGACATTGACGCCAACCAGCTAATGGACCAGTTATCCGAGGAATTGCTGAAGCAGGGCGATGTTATGCGGGCGCTGAGGGAGATGTTCCGCAACGGTGTCCAGAACCAGGAGGGACGGCAGCTTACTGGACTGAAAGACCTGATGGAGCGGCTCAAGAGCCAGCGCCGCCAGCAGCTGCAGCAGCATAACCTGGACTCGGTGGTGGACGACCTCAAGGAGAAGCTGGCAGAGATTCTCAAGACCGAGCGGCAGGGAATCGACCAGCGGCGGCAAGAGGCCCGGGAACAGGTTTCTCAGTCCAGCGATGAAGACCGCCCCCAGCAGGAGGGCCTTTATAAACTGCTGGAACAGCGGACTCAGCGAAATCTGGACAAGTTGGACGACCTTCCCGACAGCATGAGCGGGCAAATTCAGGAATTGATGGACTACGACTTCGTCAGTCCGGAAGCCCAGCAGATGTTTCAAGAGTTGTTGGACCAACTCAAGGGCCAGATGGCGCAAAACATCTCCCAGCAAATGCGCCAGCAAATCCAGGGCATGTCGCCCGAGCAGATGGCCGGCATGCGTGAGATGATGAGCCGGCTCAATCAGATGATGCGCGACAAATTGGCTGGCCGGCAGCCTGACTTCGACGGGTTCATGCGGCAGTTCGGCCCGATGTTCGGCCCCAACCCACCGCAGAGCTTCGACGAGTTAATGGAGCGGCTGCAACAGCAACTGGCCCAGATGCAGTCGATGATGGACAGCATGTCCCCCGAAATGCGGCAAGAGTTGGAAGACGCCTTGAACTCGGCGCTGGACCCCCAGACCCGGCAGGCAATGGCCGAGTTCGCCAGCCTGATGGAACAACTGATGCCCATGGACGACCTCCGCCGCCAATACCCGTTTTTGGGCGACGACAGCCTCACCATGGACCAGGCCAGGGAGATGATGCGCCAACTCCAGGACCTGGACCAACTGGAGCAGTCGTTGCAGGCCGCCATGCGCTCGGGACGGTTGGATGATATCGATGCGGACAAGCTGGCCGAACTCCTGGGCGAAGAAGCCCGCCAGGCATGGGAGCAGATGGACCGTCTGCGCCAGCTTTTGAAGGAAGCGGGTTATGTGACCGGCGACGATAACCTGGAGTTGACCGCCCGGGGGATTCGTCGTATCGGTCAGAAAGCCCTCAAAGAAGTGTTTGTCCATCTGAAGAAAGACCGGCTGGGCAACCACCTGATGGACAACCGGGGAGCGGGTGGCGACCTGCTGGGCGATACCAAAACCTACGAGTTTGGTGACCCTTTCCTGCTGGATTTGCAGGCCACCATCAAGAACGCAATATTGCGCGCTGGCCCTCAGGTGCCGGTGCGCATGACCCCCCAGGACTTCGAGATTTACCGGCAGGAGCACATGACTCGGGCGGCCACCGCGGTGCTGCTGGACCAGAGCCGGTCAATGGGACTGTTCAACAACTTCCAGGCGGCCAAGAAAGTAACCCTGGCCCTCTTCGCTCTGATTCGAGCCCAGTATCCCAGAGACTCGTTGCATGTCATCGGATTCTCCGACTACGCCCGGGAGATCAAGGAAGAGGATCTGGCCAAGGTGAACTGGAACGCCTGGGTGTCGGGCACCAATTTGCAGCACGCTCTGATGCTGTCGCGCAAGCTGCTGGCCAACGAAAAAGGCGGCTCCCGCCAGATTTTGCTGATTACCGACGGCGAACCAACGGCCCATCTGGAAGGAGGTCAGTCCTACTTCAGCTATCCGCCCAGCTACCGCACCGAGTTGGAGACGCTAAAAGAGGTGAAACGCTGTACTCAGGAAGGGATTGTCATCAACACCTTTATGCTGGAGAACAACTACCAACTGGTCAACTTCATCGACCGGTTGACGCGCATCAATCGGGGCCGTGCCTTCTATACCAGTTCGGCGAATCTGGGGCAGTACGTGTTGGTCGACTATCTGACCAACCGGAAGAAACGCGTTTCAGCCTAGCCTTCCATCCAGGTTAACCTGGGGATTATTCGTGCCGGATAACCTTCCCGGTTGGGTCAAGGTCTGGTATGATGGATCTTAACAAGCGAATCGATGGGTTGGTGAGGCTGGCCGGGGTTCTGGCTGGCCCTGCTTTTAAGGCAGCCCGGTGAGGCTGGCAAAGTGCATAACCCTGCTAACCGGTCAGGAAGCGTCAACCGCTTCCTGCGACGCAGACCCTTGCCAGCATAACGGCAAGGGCTTTTTTTTGGAGCTTGGCAGGCATGCCCTGTCCTGAGAACCTAATCGCCAAATCAGGCATTCACAAGGTTTCAATGGCCGAGCACCAGATAATGAACTCGGATGACATCCGCCGCGCTCTGGTCAGGGTTTCCCATGAAATATTGGAACACAACCGGGGCATTGAGGACCTGGTGATCGTGGGGATTCAGACCCGGGGGGTGACCCTCGCCCACCGGCTGTCGCGAAACATCGAGGAGTATGAAGGCAGTCGAGTGCCGGTGGCTGAGCTGGATATCAGCCTCTATCGCGACGACCTGCAACGCCGGTCCCGTCCCGTGATCAAGCCCACCAGCTTCCCGGTCGACATTCACGACAAGAAGGTAGTGCTGGTGGATGACGTCCTCTACACCGGACGCACCATTCGGGCGGCAATGGATGCCCTGAACGACTTCGGACGCCCGCAACGGGTGCAACTGGCAATTCTATTGGACCGAGGGCACCGGGAGCTCCCCATTCGGGCCGACTACATTGGCAAGAACATTCCCACCAGCCTGGAAGAACAGGTGAAAGTCCGCTTGACCGAAGTCGATGGCCGGGACGAAGTTGCCATCCTGCGCCGGGAGGACTGAACTGATGCGTCGGTCGCATCCCGCGGCCATCGGCACTGCCGCGGGGGTTGGGCCCGACAACGGCGAGACCAGACCCAGGCAGCACGTCCTGGACCTGGATGATTTCCTTACCGGGGAGATCGCTTCAGTTTTGGAAAACACCCACGCCATGAAAGAGGTGCTGAAGCGGGACATCAAGAAGGTACCCACGCTGAGAGGGCGAGTGGTGGTAACCCTATTCTACGAAGCCAGCACCCGCACCCGCATATCCTTTGAAGAAGCGGGCAAGGTGCTGAGCGCCGACGTGATTAACATGAGTGCATCGGGCAGCAGCGTCGAGAAAGGTGAGTCGCTGCTGAACACTGGTCTGACCCTGCAGGCGATGGGAGTAGACATTCTGGTGATTCGCCACCCTCATGCCGGTGCGCCCAACTTTCTGGCCCGCCACCTGCCCAGAGTCAGTGTAATCAACGCCGGAGACGGCCTCCACGCCCACCCAACCCAGGCACTGCTGGACCTGTTCACCGTGCAAGAGAAACTGGGGTGTCTGGCCGGTCTCAAGGTGGTAATCGTTGGCGACGTGCTGCATAGCCGGGTGGCCCGCTCCGCTATGTGGGGATTCGCCAAAATGGGCGCCAACGTAACGCTGTGCGGCCCGGGAACTTTGCTGCCGGCGGACTTGTTGCGCCCCCAGGGGCGCCTGCCGGCGGACCATTGTTTGGCGTCGGTTAAAGTGGACACCAACCTGGACCGGGCCATCCAAGGGGCTGACGTGGTGATGGCGCTGCGTTTGCAGTCGGAGCGTCAGAACGGCGGCTTTCTCCCCAGCATCCGGGAGTACATTCGACGCTGGCAGGTGACCGAGAGCAGGTTGACCTCGGCCAAACCCAACGCCCTGGTCATGCACCCGGGCCCGATGAACGAGGGCATCGAAATTAGCTCCGGCCTGGCCCACGGCGGCAGTTCAGTCATCGAGGAACAGGTCACCAATGGTGTGGCGGTGCGCATGGCCCTGCTTTATCAGGTGTCGGTGTCTCACGGCATCATTGATACTCCAATAGCACGAAGGTAGCGGGCAGGGCAATCGAATCACCAACTATGACCGAAACAGTCCTGATTCAAGGTCCCCGGATAATCGACGCCAGCCAGGGGCTGGATGTTGTCGGTGACCTGCTGATTAAAGACGGCAAGATTTTTTCCGTGGGCAACACGTTAGCCACGGACGATATACCAGAAGACTGCTGGATATTGTCCGGCAAAGGTCTGGTGGCTTGTGCCGGATTTATCGACCTGCATTGCCATCTGCGCGAGCCAGGTTTCGAGTACAAGGAGACCATCGCCACCGGCACCCGGGCGGCAGCGCGAGGCGGGTTCACCTCGCTTTGCTGCATGCCCAACACCGACCCGGCCATCGACAACGCCGCTGTGGTGGAATTCATCCAACGCCGCGCCGCCGCCGAGGGAGTGGTCCGAGTCTTTCCCATTGGCTGCGTCACCCGGGAGCGACAGGGCAAAGCACTGGCTGAAATGGCCGAACTGGCCTCCGCCGGGGTGGTGGCTTTCAGTGATGACGGCGACCCGGTATACGATGACAACCTGATGCGGCTGGCATTGGCCTACAGTCAGGACCTGGGGCTGCCCATCATCAATCACTGTCAGGAGCGTTCCCTGTCGCGAGGCGGGGTAATGGCCGAAGGCTGGGTCGCCACCCGCCTGGGGCTGCCCGGGATACCGGCCGCCGCCGAAGAGGCGATGATCGCCCGGGATATTTCGCTGGCGGAACTGACCGGGGGGCGACTGCATGTGGCCCACCTCAGCACCAGCGGCTCGGTTGCCCTGGTCCGGCAGGCCAAGGCCCGGGGCATCCCGGTGACCGCCGAGGTTTGCCCTCACCACCTGACCATCACCGACCGGTGGGCCCTGGGCGGCAAGGACTCAAGCAATGACGTTGCCGGGCCGCGCAGCTACGATACCTTCACCAAGGTCTACCCGCCCCTCCGTTCCCAGCACGATCTTGACGCCCTGGTGGAAGCCCTGGCCGAAGGCGTAATCGACTGCGTCGCCACCGACCACGCCCCCCACGACCTGGCCAGCAAACAGGTCACCTATCAGGACGCGTCCTTCGGAATCAGCGTCCTGGAAACCGCGCTGGGGTCTTTGATGCAGTTGGTGCACCAGAACCGGCTCAGTCTCAGCACGTTGATTGACCGACTGACCGTCGGCCCGGCCGGCATTTTGGGGCCTCATTTCGCCGCGTTATCCACCCTGAAGGTTGGCACCCCCGCTGATATCGTCCTCTTCGACCCCAACCAGGAATGGCGGGTAGACCCCCGGGAGTTCGCCTCCAAAGGCAGGAACACGCCCCTGGAAGGGACAACCCTCAAGGGCCGGGTGGTCGCCACGCTGGTGGGGGGGCAGATTGTGTTTGGAGGATCAGCTTTGACGGAACAGGTGAGCTAACTTGGCTGACAAGGCATATCTGGTATTGGCAGATGGCTCGGTGCACCAGGGAGAATCCTTTGGAGCGGACGTCGCTGGCCATGGCGAGGTGGTCTTCAACACCAGTATGACCGGCTACCAGGAGGTCCTCACCGATCCCTCCTACGCCGGTCAGATGGTCACTCTGACCTATCCGATGGTGGGTAACTACGGCATTAATCGCGAAGACATTGAGTCCCGCCGCATCCAGGTGCGCGCCCTGATCGTGCGGGAGCACTGCGACCAGCCCAGCCACGGCAACTGCGAGTTGACCCTGCACGAATACCTGAAGTCCCAGGGGATACCCGGTATCGCCGGCGTGGATACCCGGGCCATCACCCGACGCCTGCGCAATCAGGGGGTGATGATGGGAATGATCACCACCGGGTCGCCAGAGGCGGCCATCGCTAATCTGGCCGGGGCCCCCCGCTATGATGACCTGGACCTGGTTAGCACCGTATCCACCGAGGTACGGTACACCTGGGAGGGTGATGATTCGGCTGGTGAACCGCCCAGGTACCGCATCCTGGTTACCGACGGCGGCCTAAAATACAACATTCTACGACTTTTGAAGCAGCGGGGTTGCGAGGTAATCGCCGTACCGGCTGCCACTTCCGCCGATGAGATTCTTTCACTACAGCCATCGGGCGTGTTGATGTCCCCGGGCCCTGGCGACCCGCAACTCCTGGACTACGTTACCGCCAACGTGAAGCAACTGCTGGGCCGGGTTCCCATGATGGGTATCTGTCTGGGCCACCAGCTAATCGCTCGGGCGATGGGCGCCACGACCTACAAGTTGAAATTCGGCCACCGGGGAGCCAACCATCCGGTGAAAGACCTGGGCACAGGCAGAGTTTACATCACCGCTCAGAATCACGGATATGCGGTGGACGCCGATTCGCTGCCCGCTGGCCTGGAGGTCTCCCGGTTAAATTTGAACGACTACACCGTTGAAGGACTGTCGCATCGGGACATTCCTCTCCTGACGATCCAATACCATTCAGAAGCTTCGCCCGGCCCCAGAGACAACGAGTATGTTTTTGACAAATTCCTGGAGATGATCGGTGAATTCAGAGCCGGAAGAAAAGGCTGTTAGAACAAAAGGCTGGTGGATGAAGCAGAACAAACCGCCCGTATTGGCCTCCAAATATAGTTGAATCGCGACACCCATATACACTAGTGTTATTACATTCCTTTTTCCTGGACGCATTATTTGGAGGGTTTTTTTATGTCTACATTCAGCATGGTTTTACTGGAGGAAGGGGTGGAGATGGAGCTTCCGGCCAGCTTGTCGGAGGCGTTGGAGTTGTTGGACGAGGTGGTGCCCACCTTTAGCTGCCAGCATTATGGCTACCAGGTAGGATCGGTAAACCGGGCCAGGCTGGGCCGCAATTGGGGACTCTGGGTCAAGTTGGTGGACCGGCGGACCAACCAGGCCTTGGCAGAACCGGTGGGCTGCATAGAATTGGAGAAAATTGACGACAATAAGGTCAATTTCCGGGTGCCCGCCAGGGCCCAGCAGGACTTTCCGGGGATGAGCAAGTTTGACCACGAGGGCGAGCTCTACGGCTCGTTTATTTACCAGATGCTTAATCTACTACACCAGAGAAAGCTGATCGAGCTTCCCGGGGTGCTCCCGACATTCTGAAGAGGCCATGGGCCCGGGTGACGGCGTGTTCACCAGAGGAGTCATAAACCCGTGATAGATGGGCAAAAGAAGCCGGAAAAAGTCCTGGTGATTGGTTCCGGCCCCATCGTTATTGGACAGGCCGCCGAGTTTGATTACGCCGGTACCCAGGCCTGCAAGGCCCTCCGCGAAGAGGGAGTCTTCACCGTTCTGGTCAACTCCAACCCGGCCACCATCATGACCGACCAGGACGTCGCCGACAGTGTTTACATTGAACCGCTGACCGTGGAGGTGCTGGAACGCATCATCCAGCGGGAGCGCCCCGACGGTATCCTGCCAACCCTGGGCGGCCAGACCGGGCTGAACCTGGCAGTGGCTCTGGCCGACGCTGGAATCCTGGACAGGTACCAGGTGCGCCTGCTGGGCACCCCACTGGCGACCATCCGCAAGGCGGAAGACCGGGAATTCTTCCGGAAGTTCCTCCACGAAATCGGTGAGCCGGAACCTCCCAACGGCTCGGTGTCCACCCTGGAAGAGGCCCGCAGTTTTGGCCTGGAAATGGGACTGCCTCTGGTGGTGCGCCCGGCTTACACTCTGGGAGGCACCGGCGGGGGCATCGCCAACACCTGGGCCGAGTTCGAGACCATTGTCCGGACGGGGCTGGCCATGAGCCCCATTTCCCAGGTGCTGCTGGAACGCTCGCTGGTGGGCTGGAAGGAAATCGAGTATGAAGTCATGCGGGATGGCGCGGACAACTGCATCACCATCTGTAACATGGAGAACCTGGACCCCATGGGCGCCCACACCGGTGACAGCATTGTGGTGGCGCCCAGCCAGACCCTGACCGACAAAGAGTATCAGATGCTGCGCAGCGCCAGCCTGAAAATCATCCGGGGGCTGGGCATCGAGGGCGGCTGCAACGTGCAACTGGCTCTGCGTCCCCACCCCAGGGTGGAGGAGGTCCTCTCATTCAAGTGGGAGCCGGACTCGCCCTACTACGTCATTGAAGTCAACCCCAGGGTCAGCCGCAGCTCCGCCCTGGCCAGCAAGGCCACTGGCTATCCCATCGCCCGGGTCTCCGCCAAAATCGCCGTGGGCAAAAGGCTGGATGAAATAACCAACGCCGTTACCGGCAAGACCGGCGCGGCTTTTGAACCCGCCCTGGACTACTGTGTGGTCAAGATACCCCGCTGGCCCTTCGACAAATTTCCCAACGGTGACCGGCATATTACCACCCAGATGAAGTCCACCGGCGAGGTAATGGCCATCGGGAGGTCCTTTGAAGCCGCCTTGCAAAAGGCCACCCGTTCTCTGGAACTGGGCAATCGCAGCCTGATGTGGGAAGACCCCAGCTGGCGCAGCGCCGGGGACGACCAGATCGACCTGGAAAAATTGCCGATGTATCCCAACGACTTGCGCCTCTGGGCTTTGACCACGGCCCTCCGGCGCAACGTGGACCAGGCGACTTTGATCCGCAAAAGCTTCATCGATCCCTGGTTTCTGAGCGCCCTGGAACGCATCGTTAACATGGAGCACCAGCTCCTCTCGGAAAATCTGACTCCCGAGTTATTGGTAAAGGCCAAACGGCTGGGATTTGCCGACGAACAGGTAGGGACCCTGGCTGACATGCTGCCGGAGCAGGTCAGGAACCTGCGTCAAAGCTGGGGATTGCGCCCGGTGTATAAAATGGTCGACACCTGTGCCGCTGAGTTTGAAGCGGTAACGCCTTACTACTACAGCTCCTACGAACAGGAAAACGAGGCGTTGCCGCTGCCCGGCAAGAAGGCCGTGGTCATCGGCAGCGGGCCGATCCGTATCGGTCAGGGCATCGAGTTCGATTATTGCAGCGTCCACGCCGCCTGGGCATTGTCTGAGGCGGGAGTCAAGAGCATCATGATCAACTCCAACCCGGAAACGGTTTCCACCGACTTCGACACCAGCGACCGGCTCTACTTTGAACCGTTGGACGAGGAGTCGGTGAGAGACATTATCGACAACGAAACGGTCGATGATGACCCGCCGTCCTCAGTGGTGCAGTTCGGTGGCCAGACTGCCATTGATCTTTCTCAAATATTGGCCCGGAATGGACTTCCCATACTGGGTTCCTCCGCCCAGGTCATTGACACCGCTTCCGACCGGCACAAGTTTGACGAGTTCCTGTCCCGTTTGGGCATCCCTCAGCCGCCGGGAGCAACGGTTACATCGGTATCGGAAGCACTGCAAATCGCCCAGAACATCGGCTATCCAGTGGTGGTGCGCCCCAGCTACGTGTTGGGCGGACGGGCGATGGAGATTGTTCAAAACGCCACGGAGCTGATCCGCTATCTGACGGTGGCCACCCAGGTGTCACCCGACCGGCGGGTGCTGGTCGATCACTATATGGAAGGTAAGGAGTGCGAGGTTGATGCCATCTGCGACGGTACGCAGGTCCTCATCCCCGGGATCATGGAGCATATCGAGCGCGCCGGCGTGCACAGCGGCGACTCGATGGCCATTTACCCTGGACTGAACCTGTCCGATGAAGAAGTAAACACGCTGGTTGACTACACTACTCGCATCGGTCTGGCCATGGGCGTTCGAGGGTTGATGAACATCCAGTTCGTGATTCAGGGGGGCAGCGCCTATCGCAGCCCGCACCTCAAGGTTGTGGATTCTGCGGCCACTTCAGTGTATGTTCTGGAGGTGAACCCCCGGGGCAGCCGGACGATTCCCTTCATTTCCAAGGTCACCGGGGTGCCGGTGGCCAAATTGGCCACTGGAGTTATGCTGGGCCGCACCCTGGCGGAAATGGGCTACCCGGGCGGCCTCTGGCCCAGGCAGAACCTGGTGGCCATCAAGGCGCCGGTGTTTTCGATGGCCAAGCTGGTGGGAGTTGACTGGTACCTGGGGCCGGAGATGAAGTCTACTGGGGAAGTAATGGGCATCGACCGAGATTTTCCCGCCGCCCTATGCAAGGCTTTGCTGGCGGCTAATTTGAACTTGCGCCGGGGGATGGGCGTCCTGTTGAGCATCGCCGACCGGAATAAAGCAGAGGCAGTGCCGCTGGTGCGAGAGCTGCTGCGGGCCGATTGTCGCCTGTACGCCACCGAAGGCACCGCGGCGATGATCGACGCCCTGGGTTTGCCGGTAACCATGATTACTAAAAAGCTCAGCGAGGGACACCCCAACGTGATCGACGTGATCGAAGACGCCAGGGTTGGGGCCGTGGTCAACACCGTCTCCGAGTCCACTTCGGTGTTGCGGGACGGATTTGACATTCGCCGGGCCGCAGTGGAGCGGCGCATTCCCTGCTTCACCTCGTTGGACACCGCCAGAGCCGCGGTGGAAAGCTTGCTGATGTCGCAAGGCAATTACAACGTTCAGCCGATGATCGAGTATCTCAATGGTGGGCAGGTTCAGTGAAGATAGGCGTTCTAATCCAGCCCCAATGCCGGTCTTGCCAGACCCTCAATCCGCCGGGCAGCAACTTCTGCTTTAGCTGCGGGAACCGGTTGGGACTGCCCGGCGGTTTCTGGGTCCGCCTGCTGGCCTATTTAATCGACGCCGTTCTCATGACGGCACTGTTCCTTCTGGTCTGGCCAATTGTCTCCGGGGAATCCATCACCGACTATCTGGCTTCCAGCGAAGAACTGACCGCAGGCGATCTGTTTAGCCTGGGCCTGAACCTGGTTTACTACACTGGCGCCGTCGCGACTTGGGCAACCACTATCGGCAAAAGACCCTTCAGACTATACGTGGTCCGGACCGATGGCTCCAGAGTGGGAGTTGGTCGTGCGCTGGCCAGGTACCTGGCTTATGTCCCGTCGGCGATTATTCTGGGAGCCGGGTTTCTGATGATCGCCTGGAGACAGGACAAAAGAGGGCTCCACGACCTGATCTGTGACACGGTAGTGATCCGGCGATAAGGCGGCCAGCGCCCTGGGCATTCAAATACGCCGCCGATTGCGCTGGATGCGGCGACCAGCTATCCGGTCGGTGAACCTTACCCCTACCAATCCATATGGGTGCCCAGACCCCTGGCCTGGGCCCGGTCATAAGCCAGCTTGGCGGCAGCGACATCCGCCACCCCGGTGCCCATCAATTTTGCGTAGACGATTTCCTGGGGGCTACCCCTGCCTTTGGTGTAACCTGACACGACGTGCCGCAACTCCTGGAGCTTGCTCCACTGCAAAAGACCTCGGTCCGCCGCGCTGGCCATATCGCCTGCCTCCAGTTGGGCCTGCTCCAAGGAGTCGACGATGATATGGTCGGCGCGGGTCAGCACGGCGTCGTCCACCTCCCGGGCCCGCCAGGTAGTCGGACCGGCGGCCACCACGGTGGTGCCGGCCGACAACCACTCGCCTTGCAGCACCGGGTCCATTGCCGCGGCGATGCAGATTACAATGTCGCTGTCCCGCCCGGCTGCTTCACCGCTGGGCGCCGATACAACGTCCACGTTCAGCGAGTCCGACAGCTTCTCAGCGAAGCTGTCGCGACGCTCAGTAGTGCGGCTATAGGCCTTGATCCGATTTATTCCCCTTACTTTACACACCGCCTCCAGTTGCGTGGACGCCTGGTACCCGGTGCCGATGATACCCACGGTGACCGCATCGGGATTGGAGAGGTACTTGACCGCAATCCCGGTGGTGGCCCCGGTGCGTAACTGCCCTAAACGGTTGGCCTGGCTATAGCAGAGCAACTTGCCGGTATCGGCATCGTACAGGCTTACCTGGAAAGAGTACTGTCCCTTCACCACGGTGTAGGTCTTGATGCCCAGCACGCCCTGGTAGAACAGGCCACCGCCCATCACCGCCAGCAATCCCCCACTGGCGATCATCTTGCGGCGGGGGAGATTACAGGCCTCACCCCACCCGAAATGGCGCTGCATCGACTCGATGGCATCCAACATTTCTTCGATTGACACACATTGATTGACCTCTTCGTCTCGTAGAAACAGCGCCATGATTCTTTGCTCCTTTTTCGTTGCAGTCGGTTAGCCCAACCGCCAGCGGGCCAAAACTTCGTTAGTTTAGCCTGACCCAGGTCAAGTGGCAACGGTTGGTCGACCGCTGCGGACCAATCTGGCAAATAAAAAGGACGGCCGTAACCGTCCTTCAAAAATCGAAAGTCGCCGGATTGGCCTAGCCGTCGCCGCCGCTGGCCTGAGGCACCGCCCCGGGTATACGACGTTTCGCCGTTGTTTCCGGAATCTTCTGGAAAATTGCCACCATACTTCCCGATAACATGGTCAATACTACCGCCAGGGCGGCGAACTGAAACCCTTCGCGGTATGATATCTGCGAATCCGCCAGTGGCAATAAGGCGATAGCCGCCGGCAAGGCCAGGCCCAGCGCCGTCGCGCCGACGGTGGCTCCCAGCGTGTGCCCCATTTGCCTGGTCGTCTCCAGCATGCCCGAGGCGAAGCTACGATCCTCCGGCAGCGTGTTCATCACCAGGGCATTGTTGGCGGTGTTGAACAGGTTGGCGCCAATATAGGTGGGCAGCATCAGCAAGGGAATGCCCCAAATCGCCACCTGGCTGGAAAATATACCCACCAGCAGGAAACCCAGGGCAATACTGGCCAGGGCACCCGGCCGGAGCCACCTGGGGTTGTACCGGTCGTAGACCCACCCGGCCAGGGTTGGCAAAAACAGTCCCAGGAGCTGGTTGGGCATCAGGACCAGGGTCACGAAAATTGGCGGTTTTCCCAGCCCGTTTTCAACCATGATGGGAATCAACGTGGTCACCGCCAGCATGGAGAAGTGGAAGGTGGTGTTGCTGTAAAGGGCCGTTGAGAAGTATTTCTTTTTAAAATACCGGAAATCGACGAAGGGCTCACTGCTGCGCGACTGCACCAGGATGAACAGGCCCAGCAAAGCCAGGAATAACAGGTGCATTGGTATGTGGTAGCGCAGAGCATCGGGGGTGTTAAACGCTTCGGCACCACCATGGATATGCAAGCCCGACAGAACGAAGGTGCCCAGAGTCACCACCATCAACGCAGCACCGATGTAATTGATTGAAATGTTCCTGACGTCTTGAGTGAACTGCTGGGCCTGGTACTTGAGCAGCGGGTAACTGGTCTTGAGGGCCAGCAAACCGATGGGTAGCGAAGTCAGAAAGACCAGACGCCAGTTGAAGTACTGAAGAAACACTCCGAAGAGGACCAGGCCGATCAGCGTGCCGATACGGGCCGAAACCACCGGGACTGAGAATGCCCTGCCTCGCTCCTCGGGCCTGAAGACGATGGCCAATATGGCGTTGGAGTTGGCTGTAATCATCGCACCGCCAACGCCCACCACAGCGCTCCAGAAAATTAGCTGGTTCAAACTCATGGCAGCGGAAGAGAGCACGCTGCCCACGCACATTGTGATAGCGCCAAGGAGGAAGACCCGCACGTGGCCAAACTTTTCTCCTAGCCGGGCGGCCAGGAACACGGTGCTGCCCAGCATCAGCAACCGGATGATGATCATCCAGGCGGCCTGGGACACATCGACATCGAAGTAGCGAGCCACCGAAGGGATGGTCATGGCAACGGGCATGCTGGACAGCTGCACCAGCATCTGGGTTGATGCCAGGGCAATCATCGTTTCCCGGCGTTGCCGGTCGGTGCCCAACTCCCGGAACGTACTCAGTACATTAACGCGCCTTAGCATTAACCAGAACAAATTCATGTTAGCTCCGGTCCAACTCCCTTGATGAGGATCGAGACGAACAACAGGTTTTTTACGCTACCGGCATTTACTTTTTGAAGAATTCGCGGTTCTTCTGGATGTACGGACGCCACTTGGCCGGGACCGTGAACTCGTCAAATATGGCGTTTACCGGACAAACTGCCTCGCAATAGGCGCAATCAATGCAGTCATCCGGATTGATATAAAACATCTTCTGGTCGTCGGTACTGTGAATGCAGTCCACCGGGCACACCTTGACGCAGGACGCATCTTTGACGTTCATGCACGGCTCGGTAATTACGAAAGCCATCCAGCAATCTCCATCAAAATATGGTGGAGCCGAAATCCCACCCCTATCTGTCCTTTCGAATTGACGCCTGGGGCTATGGTGACCACTACCATTCTCAATTTCGAACCATATTTTGTCAAGTGATAATATATGATATATTATATTCCAATACTTGAGATAATGGGAACCGAAAAATGGCGATGAGGGGCATCAAATGGAACTCCGAGAGATCATCAGCTTCTATCACGTGGCTCGCCTCCACAGCGTGTCCAAAGCCGCCCGCCGGTTGGAACTGGGGCAGCCAACCGTGACCACGCATCTTAGAAAGCTTGAAGACGAATTCAACATTACCCTATTTGACCGCATAAAGCGGCCGATCCAACTGACCTCGGAGGGTGGCACCTTTCTTGAGTTGATAACACCCATCGTTAATTCGGTCGATACGCTGAAGAACCAGATGGACTACTCGGAGCGACGGGGGTCCTTCGTGGTGGGAGCATACCCCGACCTGGTGATGCACCATCTCCCCAGGCCGATCCGGTCATTCCGTGAACTCTTTCCTGATGTGCGCTTGCGACTGATCGCCCGATCGTATGTTTCCTTGATTCAACTGGTCAAGTCTGGTGAGTTGGATCTGGCCCTGTGCTCCGCTCCACCGCCGGACGACTCGTCCCTGGAGTTTATTGAGCTGTTCAAGTACAACATTGTGCTGATGACTCCGCCGAACCATGAACTGCTGTCAAAGAATCCAATACAATTACAGGATGCGGCGGCCTGGCCCTTGATATTATCTGGCCCGGAGAGCCTGACCCGGCGCATCGTTGAGCAGGCCCTCCGGGAGCAGGGAATCAGCTACGATGTGGTCCTGGAAATGGACAATGCCGAGTTGATCAAGCAATACGTGGAAATCGGGTTGGGCATATCGATCGGCACCGACTTTACCCTGCACCCGGAAGATCACGATAAGCTGGGCGTGGTGAAGTTGGACCACCTGTTTCCAACCTGGACGATTGGAATGTGTACCCTGAGGGGCAAATTCCTGGGCAAGGCGGTGCGCAACTTCATGGATACGGTATTGGGCGAACTGTCCGGTTTCCATCCCGAGTTAGCGGATTGGAACCGACCGTGGGGCATCGCTCCCAGGCTAGCCGGCGTAGGCACCGACAATTCCTGACCGACCGGGTCCGGCCTCGCACCATTGCTATCCGGAACCACCGGAAAACTTCAACCTTAAGCTTCAAACTTGAGCTTCAATTGGAGGGGCTTTCTGAGTCGCTAGACGGGAGCGCTCCCGCATCCAGAGGGTCTCGATCTAAAGGGGTTCGGGCTAAAGGGGTTCGGGATAAGGGGTCCCGGGGCAAGACCTCCCGGACCCGGCGCTCCAGGTAGGGGCGAGGCAGCATCACATAGCGGCGGCACTGCTGACAGACCATGCCAATATCGGCGCCCAGCCGGGTCACCTCCCAGAGGCTGTTCCCGCAGGGGTGCGACTTCTTCAGGCGCACAATGTCGCCGATGCCTAGCGCTAGGGCCATCCCTGGCCCCCGGCATCCAACACCTGATTGATGGCTTTCCTGAGGCTGGACGCTGCGCCTCGGGCTGCTTCAGCAAAGTCCGGACCATGCGAGGCGTAAATTATCCCCCGGGACGAGTTGATTATCGCCAGCCGCCCATGGGCGTCGGTGCCGTTGCGGACCGCGGCCTCTAGATCGCCGCCCTGGGCGCCGACGCCCGGGATCAACAGCGGCATGGTGGGGCCCAGGCTTCTCACCTGCGCCAATTGTTGGGGAAAAGTCGCCCCAACAACCAGGCCAAGGTTGCCCCGGGTGTTCCAGGTCTGGGCTTCCCGGGCCAGATGTCGGTACAGAGGGACATCGCCGCCGGCGGACTTCACCTTCAGGTCTTGCAGGTCCACTGAACCGGGGTTTGAACCCCGGCACCAGATGAATGCCCCTCTTTGTTGGTCCGCCAGGAACTGCTCCACCGTGTCCCGCCCGCCCCAGGCGTTGAGGGTCACCGCGTCAAAATCCCAGACCTGAAACATGGCTCGAGCGTAGGCTTCGGCCGAGGGGCCTATGTCGCCCCGTTTGGCATCACCGATAATGATTGCCGACGGGGCCGCCTCGCGGATTACCGCGATGGTGCCCTCCAGCGCCCGCAGGCCCGGCATTCCCAACGCTTCGTAAAAGGCCAGGTTGGGTTTGTAGGCGCAGACCTGATCCGCAGTGGCTCCCACAACCGCCCGATTGAACTCCAGCACATCATCGACGGGAATCCGGGCCGGGTCGGGGTCCAGCCCTACGCAGAGCAGGCTCTGGCTGGTTGAGCAGGCGTGTTGTAATCTGGCGACGAAGCCTGGCATTGGCAGTTTCTCTTTCGGCGGCGTCCGGCAGGGTTAAGCAGAGTAAGTTGCGTCAATTCTGGAATAGAATAAATGCCTGGAAATTCTCGTTGGGTTATTATATCTCCGTGGGCGATGGGAAGCCATCGGCTTGACCGGTTGGACGGTTGGATAAACCGGTGAACCGCCCTGGGTCCCAATGAACCGCCCTGGGTCAATGAGGTCGCATGAAGCTCAGCCCCGACCTGGTAGAAGGCAGATTTATCCGGCGGCTTAACCGTTTCGCCGCCAGGATGGAAGTGGCAGGATGTGAAGTCATGGTGCATCTGGCCAACTCGGGCAGACTGGGCGAACTGTTAGTACCCGGCTATCGAATGCTGCTGAATCCGGTGGCGGGCGCCCATCGAAAGTGCCCTTTTGATCTCGCCCTGGTGGACCTGGGATTTACTCTGTGCTCCGCCGACGCCCGGCTACCCAATCGATTGCTGGCAGAGTCAATCGAAGCAGGCCGAATGGCTGAGTTTCCGGGCTATTCCCGGGTCAGACGGGAGGTAGCCTATGGCGAAAGCCGGTTGGACCTTCTGCTGGAAGATGCCGGCCTGCCCTGTTTTGTGGAGACCAAGTCGGTTACGCTGGTTGAGGATGGCCGAGCGTTATTTCCCGACGCCCCGACGGTGCGGGGGGTCAAACACCTGAACAGCCTGATCCAGGCGAAAGCGGCAGGGTATCGAGCGGCGGTGGTCTTCGTGGTCCAGCGGAATGATGCCAAGGAATTTGCTCCCCATGATGTGGCCGACCCGCTGCTGGGGGAGACCCTCCGGCGCGCGGTGAACGCGGGCGTCGAAGCTTTCTCCTATTGCTGCCAGGTTTCGGAGCGGGAAATCCAACTGGCCAACCGCATACCGGTGGTGCTATGAATTCGGCTCATCAACGGCTGCTTCGGTGAATTTGAAGACCGACGGAATTCTGCAGGAAGTCTATCGCCGACTCTATCAGGAATACGGTCCGCAAGGTTGGTGGCCCGGCGATGGCCCGCTGGACGTGATTATCGGGGCCGTTCTGACCCAGTCGGCAGCCTGGACCAACGTCGAGATGGCCCTGCGGAACCTGAAAGCGGCAGAACGTTGGTCTCTGGAGGCCATCTACCAGTGTCCCGAATCAGAGCTGGCGTCGATTATACGTCCCTGCGGCTACTTCAACAGCAAGGCCCGCAAACTGAAAGCCTTCGCCGCCCATGTGTTCCGGTATTATCAGGGCGACCTGGGCCGGCTCCTGTCTCAGGATGTCCTGCCCCTCCGGGCTGAGCTTCTGTCGATCTACGGGATCGGGCCGGAGACCGCCGACGTTATTCTGGTATATGCCGCCGGTAAGCCTTCCTTCGTGATCGATGGCTACACCCGGCGAATCCTGCGGCGGGCGGGTCTGGCCCGGGGCATCAAAGATAACGACTATTCCGCATTCCAGGCCCTATTTCACCAGGCGCTCCGGCAAGATGCCAGCCGGTTCAACGAATACCACGCCCTGCTGGACCAGCACGCCAAGCAGGCCTGCGCCAGGGTGCCGCGTTGTTCTGGATGCTGCTTGCGGGACCTCTGCCTGACCGGAAGGCAATCCTGGCCAGCACAGGCGACGCCAGGTTAATTTGACGCTTGATTTGACGCTGCCGGGTCCCGTTGCTATCATTGCGCTGCAAAAATCGTGTTCATCCCGGGTTGGTTGATCGAGACCGAACGTATAGATATAGACGTGACGTATAGATATATCTGAGATCAGGAGGAACCAAAATGCAAGTAGTCAGGGTTTATACGGGCACCGATGGTGAGTCCCACCTGGAAGAACTGGACCTTCCCTACGAGCGGATCGCCCGCTCCGATCAACTTTCAAGTTAAACTCCGGTTGATTCCCGGCTGACAATCTGGTTCATTGCGATTTGGAGGTGGACCATGCCCGTTGCCAAGCTACCCGGCAGTCTGGAAATGTACTATGAGGATGACGACTATACCGATCCCTGGCGGACCCCAGAAACGGTGGTCTTACACCACGGCAACGCCAAGAATTCCCGGCTCTGGTACGCCTGGGTACCGCTGCTGGCGCGGCAGTACCGAGTAGTCCGTCTGGACGCCCGGGGATTTGGTAGGTCTACGGTGCCTCCCAAGGGTTACGAGTGGTCATTGAGGGGATTCGGCACCGACCTGTCCAACCTGTTGGACTTTCTTGGCATCGACCAGGTCCACCTTATCGGTGAGACCATCGGCGGTACCATTGCGCTGCAATTTGCCTACGATCATCCGGAGCGCGTACATACCGTTACCGCTTGCACTTCCCCGTACAACTTCACGGGAGGGTCCACTTATCTGGATAACCGCAATCTGGTGCTGAAGGAGGGCGTGGAGAGTTGGGTGCGCCAGACCGCCGACCGGCGCCTGGAACCGGGCCGTTCCGACCCCGCCCACCATGAGTGGTACGCCCAGCAGATGATTAACACTTCCGCACAGGTGGTGACCGAAACACTGACCTACCTGTCGACCCAGGATTTGACGCCGATCCTGCCCCAGATAAAGACGCCCGCCCTGGTCCTGGTGGGAGAGCAAAGTTCAATGAATACTGCCGACCGCGCTCAGGGAATGGCGAAACTGCTGCCCAACGGCCGGTTGGTGGAAATTTCCGGCGGCTCGGGCTACATTCAGCACTCGGACCCGGAAGGGTGCGTCGCCGCCTGGCGCGAGTTCGTTGGGATGTTGTCCCACCAAAATTAAGAACTGAGAGTTAATCGACGCCCCTTTTTAAAACCGGGATTGTGACTGCCCGCCGTTATCCCGTGACGGGTACCAATTGGCCGGTTTATCTGCCGGTTTATCTGGATGAGGGAGATTATATCCGCCAGGCCCATGTTATAATAGGCCCCGCGGCGGCCCGGTCTGGTTCCGGCTCTGGTTGGCGTCACCTCTTGATTCCCTTGATTCCACGGAGAAGACAGATATGATCAAGCGATTTTCGGTGCTCTATGTTGGACAGGTTGACTTCGAGAACGTAGGCGCCAACGGGACTCCCGCCGATGAGCGACGGTATTCCAACGAAAAGCTAATCGAACCTTACCGCCACGCGGTCGAACTGGCCAGGCATATGGACGAACTGGGCTTCTACTGCCTCTGGACCGCGGAACACCACTTCCAGCGGGAAGGCTACGAGGTGTTCCCCAACCTGACTCTGCTGGGCGTTCACCTGGCGGGGGTAACCAGGAAGCTCAAGTTCGGGGCCGCCTTCAACATTGTGCCCATGTGGCATCCGTTACGGTTGGCCGAGGACTTCGCCATGGCCGACGTGCTGACCGGGGGCCGCCTGATTTTCGGCGTAGGACGCGGCTACCACACCCGGGAGGTGGAGACCTTCGGTTCGCCGATGATCGATAACGACGCCAACAAAGAGCTCTTTGAAGAGCAGATGGAGATAATCTTCAAGGCATTTAACCAGGAATCCTTCAATCACCGGGGCAAGCATTACACTATTCCCGCCGATGTGCCCTACCGGGGCTACCAGCTCACGGACATCACCCTGGTCCCCCGGCCGGTGAACCTTCCGGTGGAAATTTGGCAACCCATTGCCAGCGGGCGCACCCTGGACTACATCGCCCAGAAAGGCATCAAAGGGGTGATCGCCCTCACCGGAGAGGTGCTGGCCAAACGGCTGTTTGCCGCCTATCGGGATGCCGCCAATAAAGCCGGGCGGGGCCTGATTCTGGGTCAGGATATGGCGATGGGAATCGGGTTCTACATCGCCGGTTCCCAGGAAGAGGCCATCAGCAAGGTTCGCCCCTACCACGACGAGCGATACAAGTGGTTCGCCCCCTTTGGGTTCGTGCGGTATACCGACTCCGAAGGGAGGCCCTGGGGCACGCCGGGTGCGCCGGTGCGAGTACCCAACATTGAAGACGGCGTGCAGCAGAAAGCCTGGTTCTGCGGTCCTCCGGACGAGTTCATAAATTATTTGCGGGGAATGGAAGAGACCTATCCGGGGCTGGAAGACTTTATACTGCAGTGGCCTGAGGGCATGCCTTGGGCCGAGTTCAAGAACCAGTTGACGATCTTCGCCCGAGAGGTTATGCCGGCTTTCACCGGGCAGAAATCGGCGGTCGGTGGTGACTAGAAAACTATCTCAAAAAATGGCTCGAGAGGCTCTCCACTAATCCGGCTCCACGAACTGAGCGTCGGCGCCCAGCATCAGGCACGGCTCTCCCCACTGGCTGGTGTTGTCCAACGCCCAATCATCGATCAATTCGCCGGGCTTCAGCCGGATGCCTTCGTTGCCGCCGTAGATCAGCAAAATCACGCCCTCCCCGGAGTCCTCGGCCTTAACAGCGTAGGCCGGGCATTGGCCCTGGTCACTCCAACCGGTTACGTCGCACCAACGATCTTCCCCCATCAAATCGGCGGTGAAGATCTTGCTGATGGGCCTGGGATCGCCGAGCAAGTCGAAAACTCGATTTAGCTCCATCGGGCTATTGCCATCAGCCAATACTTCCACTTCGAACAACATAGCCAATCCTGCGCAGAATTCGTTTCCGCTTCCGGTGTCCCAGCATCAGTTTCCAAATTAATTATAAGAGTTAATTGTAGGAGCGGCCACGGCCTGCTTCAAGCAATTTGGGACGACTGATTGAGCCATGGCATCTGATGGCTTATACTGGCGGCACCTGATGACTCTGCCCGCAGAAGGAGAACGAAATGCAAGTTGGCTATTTCACCATGCCCCTGCATCCGCCGGGGTCAGACCCGGCCGTGACCCTGGAGGCGGACCTGAAGCAGATGGAAACCCTGGACCGATTGGGGTACCGGGAAGCCTGGATCGGCGAGCACTTCACCACCGTTTGGGAGAACATACCGGCTCCCGACCAGTTCATCGCCGCCGCCCT